>JBAYFK010000026.1:0-11905 GCA_041667225.1 Candidatus Omnitrophota bacterium | reverse complement strand
CGTTGCTGCAGGCGCGGTCGTCGGAGCTGCTTTCTCTACTGCAGCCTGGGTAGCCGGAGGAGCTCTCTCCTCTGCAGCTTTCTTCTCTGCAGAAGTGGCCGCCGATACCGGTGTTGTGGTAAAAGCAAGGCCCTTCGCCACAAGTTCGTTGAAAGCGCGGTCAGCGTTCCTGGCCAGACGTTCAAGGCCGGCAAGCTGCTCGGGTGAATATTCCTTAATATTATTTATTGCAGCCTGATATGCCTCGTCTGATGCCTGTGAAGCTGCAATTTCCTTCTGGAGTTGAGCAGGATAAGCGACCTGCGGATAAGCGAATGTCGGTGTCGCGCCTGCGCTCAAAGCTACTACCTGTACCGTCATGGCTGAGAATGCGCGGGAAAGAGTAGTACCAAGACGCTTCTGGATATCGACATTATAGCGATAGATGAGCAGCGTAGCCAATACGACGATGACCGCTGGAATTAACGGGCTCAAATTATTTGAGAAGTAAAGATATGCCATAGGTATCGCGGTCCCGTACATCATGATATTACGCGAGCTGGGTATATAGGATTCCAAGAAAGCCCTGACGACCCCCTGCTTTGCCAGGCGTGCTTCTCCGGCTATCTGTCTGGCCTGGATGGTCTGAAGTACGAACATCGCTATACCAAGCGCTGCCGTAGGTACGGCCAAGAGCGCCATGACATTCATGGATGAGAAGAGCGCAGAGGTGCCTACTATAGAAGATATCGCTATAAAAGCGGCAGCACCGATAACGCCGAGAGCGACACCGGTATATCTGGATACACGATCCTGGCGCGATTCAAAACGCTTAGATATTCGCGAAGTCGCAAATGCCGTTACCGCTACAATACCGATAGAGACGGCAGTTGCAGTAAGAGCGCCTCCCGAAATCTGTAAAGCAAAGAAGACGCCTATAGAGATGATGAGTCCGCGGCCGAACGCGTTGAGGCTGCTTTGTGCGCGCGTAGGTGTCACGTCCTCTACCGTCTTCAGTTTGCCTCTATACATTACTATGAGCGCTATGTTAGCTGCCAAAGCAAGGAATGCAGTTCCAAGCGCGATCGGCATTGCTGGGATGCCGCATACCGCTATAACCGGATGGGCGACCACGGCAATAAATGTACCGCCGGCCGCATACAGGCCGGGGCCTGCCAATAGCTGGAGCGCTACAATACTGACCGATTTAATAAAAGATTTGAATAAATTGCCATCGCCCAAACCCGCGGTAAATAGTAAGAACTCCTGCTCCGGCTCACCCGGAACCGGGGTCGCTATCTTCTTCGAGAATATCTGGTGCAGATATATTGCAGGTATGAGAATGATCATTGCAGCCAGGCCCGCTACAAGCGGATGCGCAGCGAAAAGTCCGAGGAGAGGCTCAAGAGCTATATCGATCAGGGGGCGTACCCCATACTTAGCGAAGGCATATCCTACTCCTATTGTCAGAAGCGTCGCGACGATCGCCTGTACTCCCCTGCTCCATATACGCTCTCTCAGTGAAGGCTTTGCCGCCTCCGGAACACCGGCGATAGCATCACCCATCTCGTTAGCAACTATGGCGGTCACAAATTTATTCACCGCATCTACACGGCTTTCAAACGAGCGGGCTACAAGTTTAAGGTTCTCGAGTTCTTTATTGAATTTGTTGAGCGATCCTGTTACGCCTGTGCGGGATAACCCGGCCAGGTAATTGAGACGATTGCGTATCCTCTGCTGTTCGGTCTGGAATGCCTCGAGTTCCGCGATGAGTTTTGGCGTGGTGATGCTGAGCATCTTGTCGATCTTTTCGCCAAGGGTCTCGCCCGGCCTAAGCGACGCCTGCAATCCTTCGAGCGCGCGCATCTCCACAAGAAGCTTTATAAACTCTTCTCTATTCGTGTAAATAAGCAAGTCCTTCTGGAACTCAAAGACCCTGTCTTCGTATTCGCGGCGCAGGGAATCATTACGGTTCTGTTCGCTGACGATCTTAGACCTTATTTCGCCTATCAACATTTCGATATCCGCTGACTTGGCTCCCTGCCTTATCGCTCTTCTTAATGCGTATATCTCCTGATTAAGAAGTTCGGCATGTTCGACAAATGCCTTTTCATCCATCGAGAAGATACCTTCCCAAGACCCCTGGTTGGCGCCGCGGTCTGCGCGGCCCTGCGTCTGGAGTTCGAACGCTTCTGCCTCATCGAGATATACTGATATTACGTGCAATCCCGGAGCGTCCTTGCCTATCGGCGGGACTTCCGGGCCTTCCGTCTTTCTATCGGCGTTGAGGGTCCTTCCTTTTATAGTGATATCGATACCGCGATGAGCGATGTTCGTGGTAATGGTAATGACATTGGCATAACCGGCTATCTCAAGCGCATCGGCAAAACCTTCTTCGTTAGTACCAAGCGCTTCGTTTATGATCAATCCGCGTTCGGCTATCTCTGCGGCAAAACGCTCTTCGAGGAATTTCTTAAGGCTTGCGGCTTCAGAGTCAGATTCCGCTTTTATAAGTACGGGCTGGTTGGCAGCTGTCTTTTCACGAAGGCTAACAAGAAGCACTTCCCATTTGTCGCCTTGAGTGGCAAATCCGCGATGGCCGGCCGTAGTATCGAGTTTCGCGGTTATACCGGCTATATCTTTTACGTCTTTAGTCGGATATATGCTTTTGAGGCGGTCTCTTTCCATCGTACCGCTCGCGCCGGCATAGTCGCTTATTATCCCGCTCGACGTAAGGAACTGCCCAACGGTCATAGACATGCCGGTAGTGCTGACAGGGCTTATCTGTGGAGCCTTGGCCATGATCTCGATCGCCTGCTGCAGCCCTTCACCGAACGTCATACCTTTAGGTTGAGGTTTGCCGAAATGCACGACTCTGACAGATCCATCTGAAGTAAGCTGGTAATCTCTGCCGCTCTGGTAATATTCTCTGGCCTGAAGGGCCTGAACCATGAATATCTCCCAGTTCGCAGCCACGATATCGGCCAGTTCCGGCGAACGCGCTACGAGAGCGTTCATGGCAGCTCTCGCCTGGTTAATGCCGCTGCGGGTCATGTATATCTCTTTAGTGCCTTCCAATACCAATACGTTCTTCTTTTTAGCGGCGGCGTCTTTAAGAAGATCTTCGGCAACCTGATCGGCAACACGCCTTACTTCTATCTGCATATCTGAATCTGCGGCTGCTTTCCCGGAAATAATGGCCGGGGTGGCCGCGCCGAATACGAGCATAAGGTCCGCTTCATCGAAGAGCATGAAATACTTGTTCTTAGCCTCTTCGGTGCCGGCATTCATGGCAGGCTCCATACTTCCCAGTTTTTCATTCATGTGGCGATGCACGAACCTGTTCCATTCAGCGTAAATAATAGCGCAGTTCTTATAGGCTTCCTCGACCGTAGCTGTGCGCCTGAGGCCGTTTTCAAAGATGACCGCTATCTCGTTACCTTCGGCATCCGGAATTATAAATCCGGTGACCGCTCCGCGGCGGCTGAGCATCTCGCCTACTTTATTCTTCTCCATAGCCTGGATCGTAAGATCTTCCTGGTGAGTGGCTAAAAGAACTCTTCTGCCATTCTCTTTATATTGTGAAAGCGCGGCGCCGGCGAGAGTAAGCGTCTTGCCTCCTCCGGTCCTCAACTCCGCGAATATCCCGTCCTTCAGGGCGCGCATCGCCTCGAGCTGACCTTTCCTGAATTCCGGGAAACCTGATTCTGTTAATATTGCCTGTTCTGCTACGCTAAGGCCGGTAAGAGCTGCACGCTCCGGCTCTTTAGGTGCAGCAGGGCGGGATGCAATGATCTTGGCTCCGGACATCCTGAGATTAGCTGCAGTTACAGGGAGGCCGTTCGCCTTAAGGAACTGCGCCCTCTGCTCGAGATCGACCTTGGAATTTATAAGTGCCTGTACATATTTAAGGTTAAGGTCGGCTCCTATAGAAGTAAGGAATTCTGCCCTTTCGGCTCTGTCGATCATGCCGTACGCGAGGCGCACTCTGGCCTGTATCGATGTCGCCGTGACATCGAGGTCGTAATAATCAATAGTCTGCTTGAGCATGGAGAGCGCCGTAGATTTGGCGGCGGGCCCCGGATTCATGCCGCGGGCTACTTTCGCGTCAAATCTTCTCTTGGCTTCCAGTAATGTGGTATGGAAATTTTCGGTGGCGATGCCGTTATCTTCTCTTGCGTCGAAGATCGTCATGAGCGCGGCTTGAGCTTCCGGGCTCATCAATAGGAAATCCCTGATATCGATGATGGTATTGGCAAGTTCTTCTATGTTGTAATTCTCAGGCGGACCGCGTCCGGATATTTCCTGATGGACAAGGAGATGCCTCATGTCGTGGTCGACGATCCATTTTCCTATAGCGGAGAATACCTCGGGAGAATACCGTTCTTTCGCGTCAAGAAGAACATCGAGGATGATCGAATCTATCTCAAGCTTCTTAGTATCCCAATGCGCTTTAAGGGCGTTGCCGCTTCCCTGGACTATCTCAAGATCGAATCCTTTTATGTCAGGCCTGACCTGCAATATATCCATCACGAGTTCTCTGATGACCTGCACATATTTTACGGCTGCAAGGCTATCTAGCGTAACGCCTTTTGCATCTACCTTACCCGCCGCGATAACCGGAAGCGTCCTGCCCCTGCCGATATCGGCGGCATAAGTCCTGACCGGCGAAGGCCTGCCTTCCTGTTTCTGGACTGCCTCTTGGCGACGTTTATCGGCCCTTCTCTTGATTTCACTGGAATTGGCCTTCTCGAGCATAGCGTCTATGCCCTGCTTCGTCTTATCGACCTGAACGCCGAAAGCCGCCAGATCTACATCCGTCTCATCCTGAATTGCGGCTATCTTGTCGTAACATGTTTCTATATCCATAATTGCCGCGGCATATAAGTCGCCATAATCGCCGAATTTACCGGCCTTGATCGCTTTATTGGCAGCTTCTACAAGAGCATTCAGTATAGCGCGCGCCTTATTAAGTTCAGCCTGAGCCACCTGAGCGGCTTTTTTCTTATCGGCATCGGTAAGTTCTTTACGGTCGGCAAATTCATCTTCATCCTCAATTTTTATAGGCGCTTCTTCCGCCCCCTTCTTTACTGCAGTAGCGGGAATAGTTGTAGTGGTCTTCTTACCTGCCTGGAACCCCTTAAGCGCATCCTCTGCTTCCTGTGCAACCGTCTTTTTCTTAGGCGCAGCGGGTGCAACGGCTTCGCGCTTCCCAAAAAGTCCTGCAATAGAATCTCTATACCTATATACACCGTACCCTGCCGCTATTATAACGAGGGCCGTAGCGATCCATGTCGGCAAGCTGCCGAATGCCAATATTGCTCCAAACGGCTCCATCCCGTAAAGTCTAGGTCCGCGGCCTCTTACTGCCCTTCTTGCATCGTCCGCGCGCAGCCTCTCGGCGGCTCTATACTTTTTCACCATGTCATAAATACCGGCTACAAGGCCAATTAGAGAAGCCCATACCGCAAAGCTTACGATACCTCTGAAGAATGACGAGCCTTTATACGCCATGCCGAGCATTCCAAAACGATCTCCGAAAATATCGCCGGTTTGCGGGGAAACATTTACGGCATTCTTCCAGAATTTCGTCGTATTCTCAAAAGCGGGGACCTCTTTCCTGGGAAGAGCATCGACGAACGACCTGAACAGTTCCTGCCAATCTCCGAGCGTCTCTCCGACAAATTGCATAAAGGTTTCAGGCCCCTGGCCTACATGCGTACCTTCATGAGCAAGTATGGAAGCTATAACGGTAGGCGATCCATTGCCTTTTTTATAGAATTGGCTGCTCACCTGCACATATGCCGGGCCGTAAGATCCGCGCATCCTGGCACGCGCCACCCATCCAAGAGCATCTATGTTCCCAAAACGTATCTTAGTATCTTTTGAACGAAGTATCTCATATACTTCGGGCATCGACTGTTTTAATACCCAAAGAGCCTGCTGAAGCGTGCGGTCCGGCTTACCTTTAATATAGTCATCGGAAGCAGCAAGTATTGAATCCCAATTCTGATCCATAAAATTATCTATCGCTGATATCCTGCCGCGTACGCCCGGCCCGGGGAACATCGTATCCATAAAGACTTCCCGCTTCTCTGAAAAGTCGGATTTCAATTCTTCCGCGAATTGTGTGCGTATGATCTCCTGGAATTTGGCTTCAACCGTGATCGTAGCGGCTTTTGTAGCGGCGCGCTCGGTCGGCAATACTTTTACACCCTCAAGCTGGGTTTTCAACTCTCCTGTCTGAACTTGTGCTGTAGGCGCAGCCGGTGTTACAGCTTCCGGCGTTGCAGTGATGTTTTTTACAAAGATGATCCCTACTATCATGAGTGCGCTAAGGGCCAGGGCCACTCTTGCCCTCATCGTGTTGGCTCTCTCAGCCCTCTCTGCACGCATTCTGCCGTTAGTACCGGCGGCTTTGAGTGTTCTAATATGCAGGAACATCCCATGACGATAGTAAACGAGCCCGGCGACCGCTGCCACTATTCCGAATACCGCCAGCGTCGCTACTGTAAATTTAATGAGGAAGAATCCGACAACAAGGGCGGCCACTACAGGGATCGTCACCTGAGGAGGCAAAGCGTATAATGTAACTCCGGACGAAGGCGCTGCCGGCGCAACAACAAAGAATATTCCGTCCCGGCGCGCTTGAAGCTTGAAATTGGATTTTGCAAGCGCTTGTATCTCTTCAGCGGTCAGGTCCTGAGGCCCTATCCTGAAAAATAATATCTTAGCGGCGGCAACGGCCTTTGCTTCTTCGACCGTCTCGATAGAACGTATGAGTTTTTCCATCTCCGCTGCGCTTTTCGCTAAAGCTAATTTAATGGATATCTCGAGGCCCCTTATATCGTCCCTGAGCATAAGCTCTGCGCCGAATTCACGACGTATGCGCTGAAGCTCAAGCATCGTATCTTCAACCGATATAGTTCCGGCATCAACCCTGGTTTTAAGCCCTGTAAGCGCTGTCCTGAGGGTTGTGAGCCCAGTTATCTCTTCTACCGTTCCATCGACCGCTGCGGCCGATCCTACCGCGCCTGTTTTGAACAAACTTGAGACTACGAACGCCTGCAGAGCGGCATCGAGCACCATCTTCCGGTTATCAACGTCTATCGTAAGTTCGCCCTCTTCCAACATCTCAAGGTACGCATGATATGCGCCTAATTTATTCCCTGCAATGTCCCACTTATCTGTCGGGGCCATGTCGAGGTAGCTGCCTCTCGCCATCTCTCCACCGCGGTACGAGGCCTTCATGGCATTCATGCCAAACTCTGGGCTGGTGATCATATCGCGGTTATTTAGGCCCGGAAGTTCGGCGGTGCCGACCGTCTGCTCGCGTATCCTGTTTATAAATTCCGCCGCCTGGCCGCCGCGGGCAATGATGCTCTTTTCAAGTTCCGCGGTCCTTGCAGATGAATCGGCGAGCCTCTTCTGGAAATCCGCTTCCGTCAATTCGATCTTGCCGGGCGCCGGAGCGGGTTTTTTGGACTCCTCGGCCTTTAAAATGATATCCGCATATGTTTCAAGGAACGCTTCTTCGCCCTGGCTAAAAGCAGGCTGTCCTTCATCTTTATCCTCAATACCATATCTCATCGTAATGACAATAGATTTACCCGAGTTGTCCGTCTTTGTGAGCCTTCCGTTCGCGACGATCTCTCCCAGAAGTTTAAGCGCTTCGCTCCTCTCAAATTCCGTGCCGCCTTCCATCGTGAATCTGACTGTAAAAGGATTCGGGTCTAGATAGAAGGTATTCTGGTCGGAGCCTTTTGCTATGCCCATATCGAGCATTATGCCGGTCATCTTGAGTATGGATGTGCCATCGGTCAGGTCTAACGCCGCGGACTCTCTCCCGTTCCTTACGAATACTACGGAAGTCTTTATGCCGAGCTTATCCTTTAACGGTTTTAAAAATGTGACGAGCTTTGTGGTGGGCCTTGCGTGGAATATATAAGTGCCTGCGAATTCGTCATAATCGGATCCTTTTACTCCAACCACAACCCTGGGAGCCGATACGATCTTCCCATCTACATATCTTAAGACCGGCAGGTTATTTTCTCTGGCAAATTTTGTGAACGGGGCGTTCTGCGGATCATCTTCGCCCTTACCATTTCTAAGTATTACACCTGCCACTCTTTTGACCTGTCTGCCGTCAACTACTACCTCGTTATGCCTGGTGCCCGTCTGGCTAAGGATCGTCTCCGCTGACGGGACTTGCAATGTACCGTTACTCCTTGCCTCACGCTTGGCCTCAATATCCTCCCGTGTCCCCATACTCCCGCTGAAACTATCCGTTGGCTTTGCTCCTAATACAGCCATATCATTATCCAGCTCGAGCATAAGGGCAGGGCTATTAGCCGCAAACATCTTCTGATGGTCCTGGTCCACTAAAGACGCGCTTAAGATAACGTCTTTATGAGCGCCGTCACCTTCCAGCATTGGATTACCGGCTACTGCGCTGTCACGTATTACATGCACGATGTATCTGAAGTTGGCGGCATTATGCACGAGCGGATCTGTGGTAATATAACTACGGCTTGCAGCCGCGAACGCTTTATTGTAGGTAGTCTGGTCCCAACTCAACACTCTTTCCACCGTACGCACTCTGCGGTCGAGCCTGCTGAACCTCGCTGCGATCGTCTCGGACGCGCCCGGCATACTCATCTCATCCAGCCCAAGCAGATACGTTGTATAGAGATTGTTTATGAGGTCATTCTTGTAAGCTGCCGGCACTTCCCACGGATCACCTTCACATAATCCCTTTGCATCCGGTCCGGTCCCTGTACGATTAAAGTTCTTCACTATATCCAGATACTCGCGGAGGATCGCGCTATCGTCTTCTCCGTCAAATTCCTGCGCAAGCCTTCCGATCAGGCCGTTAATATTATCTCTGGCGGGAGCGGGCATTGCCGCTATATTGTCCGCAACCATTCGTTTTACTTCTGCGAGCCTCGCTTCATACGAAACCGCTTTTGCCTTAGCAGGAGCGGCAGGCGCAGGCTGGAGGCGCTTATCAAGAGCCTCCTTAAGCAGGTCGAGCATCATCTTCGCGTTCGAGTCTTTACGCAGGTCCGCTATCTTTATATCCATCTTCTTGGCGCGCAGGTAAGCGGCAAGTTTTTCATCGAACTCCGTTTCAGTTACCGCAGTCTTGCCTCCCATCTTTACCGCAAGGGCGTCAAGGATATCCTTATGGTTCTTGTCGATATATTCGGATACAGCGGCCGGATCAGCAATGCCTACCTTCGCCTCGACAGCAGAGAGCCTCTCTTCTATAGCTTTAATAGCCTCTAATCTCTGGCCTCTCGCCTCTTCCGTAGCTCCGGCTGCAATGTCCACATCGATCGTCTGCGCCACTGAAATGAGGAACTTCCTGAAATTCTCCGGTGTTAAAGGAGTGAAACCTTCCGGCAGTTTATCTTTTTTGTCTTCATAGAAGCTGGTGTAGGTGGACTCCCACATGTTGACCAGTTCCACCGTCTCTCTCTGCACCTTCTCACGCTCGCTCCTTATCTTGAGTCTGGCTTTGAATTTCTCCGCGGCTCTGGCCATGTCCGTCTCTTTGGCCAGATACATCACCATAGCTTCCGCAAATACCTCTCCGTATTCAGCGGTCAGCTCGTGTCCGTCTTTGCCGGTCGCCGCCATGGAGCTCAAACCTTCGAAATAAGCGCTCGTGGCGAGGTAGTACTGGCCGGACGAGAGAAGCCTTTCATAAGGGGCTTTTTTATTGGTCAATATCGCGACATAAGGCCTCTCGCCTTTTGAGGCATCGAATTTCGGGAGTATTACGATGTAGGATGTGTGTTTCTGTTTTATCAGCTCGGTAAGGCCTTTGGTGTGGTAACCTCCGGTGATGACCGCCGCAACGCTCTGCCCGGACTCTGTCATCCTTTTTACCGTATTGGAAAGTATGGCAGAATTCCTCTTTTCGGCCGTCGTGTAAAAATCCATCGCCTCAGGTATGCTGCCGAATATCTTCCCGAGGTCATATCCGTCGCCTATGACGACGTTATACTTTGCCGAAGCTTCTTTTATGAAATCGGCGAGGCTCTCAGCGTTACATGTAGCGAGATTAGCTTCCAGGTAATTAAAATCGCCGTTCGCCAGCTTTATCTCGAAGAGGTCTTTGATGAACTCTATGCATTGGGAGAATTTGTAAAGCTTGCGCTGGTCGTCATTGGTGAACATCTTCTCTTTTATCGAGTCCTCGAACTCTTTTACCTCACGGAATATCTCGATCAGGTCTATCGAATCATATATGGCGATATATTCGGTATAACGTATGAGATTTGCGTAAGGCTCCGGGTCTACACCATTCCTCTGGGCGAGTTCCTGGAGGAAGACATAGTATTCGGCTTGTGATATCTTGTGGGTCTTAAAAGCGAGCGACTTCAGCACCAGGCCTTCGAGTTCTGTCTTCGAAAGGGTCTTGCTCAGGACGTCTATCAGGGCATCACGCTCTTTATTGGCCTTCTCGAAATCTATCCCCTTTTCAAGATCCAGGGATTCGACCAGTCTGGAGAGGTTATCGTATTTTTTGTAATCGAGCCCATACTTCACGGCAAGGTCGTTTACCAGTACCCATCTGTCGGTGAAGGTTATCCTGCCATCCCTGTGCAGGACGGAATTGCTGTCGAGTATCCTTAACTCTTTCGTGTATATCTTTTCCTGGAGAACTTTAAGCGTGCTGGTAAGGGCAAATATATCACTCTTTACGGACTCATTGAGCTCCTGCATCCTTTTGAACTGCTCGACGTTCTCGTTATAGAGCTTCATCTCTTCGATGCCGTACAGGGCTATCTCTTTGTCGGAGGTGACGGAGAAGAACTCTCCTGCCGACATGCGGCCTCTTTCCATGAGGTGCTGGGCAGCTTTATTTCTTATCTTTTCATTTGGGAATGTTCTTAAAAGAGATGTGTCTATATAGCCCGTAGAACCTTCTATTGCTACGAGCTTTAGATCGTAATTAGTAACAAGAGAATCAAGGATAGATACGATCGACTCCTGGGCGCCGAGGGAAGAATGAGCGTCCTGGATGTTTATGATCGTCTTGTCTGATCTTCCAGTGTAGACTTCTTTGGTGATGGCGACATCTTTGGGGACGTTTATGCCGCCGTTAACGGGTGTGGGGGTCTTAACTGAAAAACTCCCGTTCTGGCCTTTAGTCCAGAGGGGAGTTCCGCCCTGCGCCCATATTATGTCCTGATTTATGAAACAAATAATAACAAGAAAAGCCACAACCCGGATCCATTTCTTATTATGCTGGCTCTGCCAATCCATGATAAGAGATTTAGATCCAAGTTCTTCGCGCGTCGATATACCTCCGTCGACAATAACTCCTTTACTGTTTTGCCAAGCAGTCATTTCGAAGATTACCTCCAGGACCATAAAAAGTTAAAAACTAACTTTTTATTACTATCTACATCTAAACTATATCATATCATAATATGATGTCAAGTCTAGAAAGTTTACTTTTTTATACTTTAACAGGGTAGCAATATTTTTCGGTGGTATATGATGGGGTCATTTTTCACTACGGAACTTGTGAAGAACTCTTTGCGGAAACAAAGAAGTTTAACCAACAAATTTCGAGGAATTAAAAGCCGCCCTTACCTATTATATATACCGAACGAGTTGACAATTATATATTAATGCAAATATCTTGTCAAGCCTTAAGCGACTTTTGAGGATGCTAATATTATAGCGACCGCCCTGCCGCGTTCATGGCTGTCAGGAACTCTTTCACAAGCCTGTCTATCTCAAGCCTGGCGATATCTATCAGTTTCATAATACCGCTGAAGCCGCTCAGTGTCTTTATAGTATTTTGACCGCAGGCTATGGCCAATACGGTCGTCTTGTCCTGCGAGGCGAGCTTCACCATCTCGGTCAATATCGCTCCGGCAACCACATCCCCTTCTTTATGGTCTCT
>JBAYFK010000025.1:0-11985 GCA_041667225.1 Candidatus Omnitrophota bacterium | reverse complement strand
TTATATATGGCCCGAGAAGGTTCTTATTGGCAAAATCGGGCGCGGCATAGTATAGATGCCACTCGAAATCATCCGTTTCGGTATATAGGCTTACTGCGTAATTATTATATTCGCCGCCTAAAGCTATGCCATGGCCCACGCTGTAAGAGAAGAGCCCCGCCTTCACCCTGACCGGGACTGGGGTCAAGGGAATGTCCATCCAAAACTCGCCAAGCTCAGGTAAGTATTCGGCGTTCCTGAACGGCGCTATCTTCCCGCTAAAGGTCTCCAGCGTATTATTTATCACGGCGGGAACGTTAAAATTATATGGGCCATAGCGTTCCAATCTGAAGAAGAGCTCCGGCGGATCCTCGTCCTTACCTTTGATATCCAGGTCAAGGGTATATATGAGGCCCAAATATTGGAATCTATCGTCACGTTTTTTTGAATCGAGGTCTACTACATTGTCGATCATTATTATATCGGTGGTAACAGTCGGGCTTACGGTGAATACAGCCGATTCCGTTTCGGCAATCTTCAATTCAGCATAAGCGGATGGAACAGCGCACAAGCAGATAATGGATAGAACTGCCGGCAATGTCTTCATCCGGATACCAGCGCGCTGCATGTTCATTCTCCTCACATCCATGGCAATATTTGACATCACTATAATACTACTAAACACCTGTGATGGTTGCAAGGGAAAAAGCCTATGACCGAATATACCGATCACAGGCTTTCCGATATCAATGCATTTCAGCAGGCCTACCCACTATTTCTTCTTCCCGATCAGAAAATATAGAACCATACCTATCACGGGTAATATAAGGACGAGTAGGATCCACAGGGCCTTCTTGCCTGTGTCCATGGAGCTCTTCACCGCATCGACTATCGCAACTATATCCAATACCAATACGACGATCCCTATCAATGCACCCATAATTACCTCCTCTTTGGTTTTCGTGATAATCAAGTTATTGAGAAGACCCGCCTGATGTTTTCTGCCCTTCATTTGCCATAGTTTTAATATTTTCCATAAAAGCATTAAGGCTTGATACGGGCTGCGTCTGCCCGGGGGCTTGACTCCCTTGAGCGGCCGGCTTCGGTTCAGCCGCCTTCTTAAAAAGATCGGTAACCATCTCCTGCCCCTTCTGCATCGTGACCTTTGTGCCAATATACTGCAGGTCCGGCATGACCGATGCGCCGGCGCCGGAAGCCTTAAATGTTATAGGGAATTCTACTATGTTATCCTGTCCGGCAAGATAACGCATCTGCCCAACTGCCTTGATCATACCCTCCGACAGATCCGGCGAAAAACGTATCACACCGTTACCGGCAAGTTCTCCCTGCAGCGTAAGGTTCGCCGCGCCCTTAACTTCGGCGAGATCTGTTTCGATCTTAAGATCAGGGAGGTCCGCTACACCATCTTTTATAATGATCGACTGGCGAAAGGGCTTGAGGAGCGTATACTCTTTGTCCATTGCATCCTTGATAGGCGCAGGCAAAGATCCGCTCAGGTTCTCGACCAGCCCGGGGAACATTGCGATCGCGCCCAGGCTTTGTCTTATCAGGTTCGTGTCTAGGATAACGCCATTATCCAGAGTGAACAGCCCGCTTCCTGATAGAGACTTTAAGATCTCCTCGGAGGAAGAGCCCGACATGGTCCCATCGAACGATAGAGTAACTTTACCGTCAAGATACTGTCTTCCGCCTGCGAGTTTCGATAAGAACTCCTTCAGCGCAGATATCTCAGTATTGAGATGAAAGGCTGTTTGGGGCACAGCGAATATGTTGCTTACATCCGCAGAGCCTTTAAGCGCGGCATTGGCCAGGCGCGCTGAGAACTGATCGACTGATAACTTATCGTCCACGAGAGATGCCAAGAGGCCTATACCCTCAACAGGCTCCCTGAGAGAAGAAAGCGATATCCTGCCGTCATTAAACTTAAGATCCGCCAGGATCTTATCTATCTTACCGCCGCTGACCTGCAGCGCTTTCATATTTACTTTGAGGGCCCCCTTCATCCCTTCGCCTATCCCTATATTGCGTAAGGCGGGTACCGATACCATGAGTTCGGAGTTATTGATAGTACCAAGGTCAAGCCCGGCGCCCAAGTCCTTCACATACAAAGGCCCGGCAGCGAACCCTCCTGCAGTTCCTGAGATATCAAAATTCTGAATTTCAGAAAAAACCGACATTTTGACGGCGAACTGTACTGGGCCGTTGATGGAGATGTTCTTAATATCAGCGTCAATGGAATCTATGACTATATCGGCCGGCGGATCCATCATCATGTCCTCAAAACGAACGGCGCTATCCCTTAAAGCGGCCCTTCCTATGCTGAAATTGACCATGGCAGGAGCCGTAGAAGGTTTGGACTGAGCCGTGCCTACTACGGCCTTAGGGCTGTAGCCTCGTATTATTATTACGCCGTCTTTAGCTCTTATCAGGTGCACGCTAAGCCGGGTGATCGACGCCGAAGAGACCTTCAGCTGCATACTGAGGAGCGGCATGATCTCGAGCGACATATCGGCGTGATCAAAAGATAGCGCCGGGACCTTTTGGCCGTTCTCTTCTTCAAATATCCGGAATTTTTCTATATCCAGTAAAAGCCGCCCTTTCCACTTAAGCGAAACACGGCCTATCTCTACAGGATTGCCGACAACGGTCTCGATCTGCGATGCTATAGACCTGTTATAGCGGTTCAGGTCGAATGTAGCTAAAAAAATCGTAAAGGCGGAGATCACTGCGATCACAAGTATAAGTAATATTATTACGATCTTTTTCATAACGCCTCCCAAAAATGCAAAAACGATCGCCAATAGCCTCTCAAGCATTATTGCCTGAGAGGCTGTTGACGATCGCTAAAGAACTACTCTATGAAGAAACGTAGCTTACTGTCTCCCCGAATACAGCGTTTCGCGGTCCTGAGTTGCCTGTTCCATGTGGACCTTCCCTTCCTTCACGCTCTCCGTAGGGACTCTGTTATCCAGCACGTCTCTCCTGTGTCCCGTATCTACCATCTCTCTGGGTTCAGCCGGCGCTTTCGGTTTCTTGTAACCGCTGCACGGTGAAGAGACTGCGGCAAAGGCCACAGATGTGAAAGCTACTACCGCAATGATAGTTAAAATGACCTTACGCATATATTCCTCCTTTTATTTTAAGGCCTACCTTACTTTTATGATCGCTTCAGGACTTTCGTGTATATTCGCCTCATAATAAGCGTAAGACGAACTGCATGGAGTGCCTGAGCCATCATCAACTTTCAGTATGACTTTATATCTTCCGGGCCCTGAATATGCGTGGGGCGCTTTAGCGGTTGTGGCCGTCGAGCCATCGCCGAAATCCCACAAATATTCAAGCCTGTCACCGTCTGCATCGGACGAGAGCGTTCCGTCAAATGTAGTAGTGACGCCTACGCAACAGGCATCGCTCGGAGCGATATTTGCCACAGGTTTGGCATTAACCTTAATGGTGGTGCTTGCCTGGTCGATCGAGCATGTGGTGCCTTTACCGTCATCTACAGTTACCTTGACGGTATAGGTGCCGCCCTTCTCATATATACGGCATTCCAGCGGACCGCCTTCATAAAGCTCACCATCACCAAAATCCCATGTATATTTAAGCCTGTCGCCGTCCGGATCATTTGAGCCGGAAGCGTCGAATGTGACCTGATCGCCGACGCATATCGCATCCACTTTCTCAAGCATCGCCGTGGGAGATGAGTTCACATCCACCCTGACGCTGGACGCTGACTTGCACTGGCCGTTATCTACCGTAAGGGTAGCGTAATACTTTCCGCCTTTTTCATAGGCGTGCGATGCCCTAGCTCCGGTAGCTGTCGCGCCGTCTCCGAAGTCCCATGTATAATCCACGTTCCCGCTATCTTCCACCGACGATGCGGAACCGTCAAACTTCAGGGTGCTGCCCACGCATGCGGCCATATCTTCGCCCGCATTCGCTTGAGGAGCCCTTGACAGCGTTACGTTCACACCGCTGGAATTGCTTGCGCACGCAGTACCTGACCCGTCATCGACTATCAACGTGGCCTTATAAGCGCCGCTCTTATCGTAAGTGTGCGTCACCCTCGCTCCGGTATCGGTCGCGCCGTCGCCGAAATTCCATGTATAGGCAAGATCATCTCCGTCGGCATCGCTTCCGGAGCCCTTGAACGCTACTGTATATGGCGTACCTGGCCTAAGGCATGTCATTATGATGTCATTCCCGGCATCAGCGGTCGGGGGAGTGTTCACCTTTACGTCCAGATAAGCGCATCCGCCGCTGCACTCGGTACCCTGGTTGTCATCCACGAGCAGCTGAACTTTATACATACCGCCCTTCTCGTAGACTTTCTTTACCCTGACACCCTCAGCCGATGTGCCATCGCCAAAGGTCCAATTATATGTAAGATCCTTCCCTGATCCGCTTGTGGTAGCGCTGGCGTCAAAAGTGACTTCGCTGCCTGCGCATATTGAATCGGGTCCGTTAAAAACCGCATTTGGAGGGGTATTGACTTTTACTGTCTGGGTGGTGACGCCCATGTCACAGGGCAGCCCGGATTCGTCCGTTACGGTGAGTTTTACTATGTAGTCTCCGGCTTTCTCGTAGTGGTGGGTCACTACAGCCTTATCACTGGTATTGCCATCGCCGAAGTCCCAATGATAATTGAGCTTTTGGTTGCCCATCGCGCTGGATCTCGTGCCGTCAAATGTGTAGTCATTGCACTTGTCGCCTCCCGCGGCAACATAACTACACATCACTAGCACTGTAAGCATTGCAAACGCTAAACCTACTGCTAAACGCCTCATACAACCCATACGGCCTCCCTTCTTTAACTACTTTACGATGATTATAGAAACATAAACTACTCGAGTTAATTATAGGGAATAGATTTAACTTTTTTAGCCCAGATTTGTCAGTTTAACTCTGTTAAGATAAGATGTCAAGAGAAAAGTCAGTTTTTTTCTTTTATTACTTCTGCGCGTATCTCGAAGACTATTATACCGGATCTTTTGGAATCGGTATGCACATACGTATACCGCGTCCGCTCTCCGGGGTATCCTTTTGTCTTGAATTCCGTATATATAGGCACCTTTTCTCCCGGCTGGATCACGTCTTTCTCCACAGTAGACACAGCGCAAGCGCAGGAAGTGTTTATCTGTTTTATCTTAAAAGGGTCTTTGGTGTCATTTACGATCAAAAACCTGTGTTTAAGCACTGCCCCCTCTTTGACCTTTCCAAAATCCCAATAAAACGGGTCATTAGGGCGTTTTGGAGTGGGCGGCGATGAGATCGTCTTAGGTTCCAGCTTAGAACCTATCTTTTTAACAGGAGCGTCCCCTTCCGCAAAGACGAGACTTGCCCCAAGCGCAAGGAATAGCAGCGCCAGGAGTACCTTTACCATAAAAAAGTACTTCTTGAATATAGAGGCAAAGGCTTGCGAAGAGACTCCGGCTAGCGCTAACAGGAAGATGGCTATCAAGGGCAATATAAACATAATATTATAGGTAAGGAGGTAGAATAGGGCCTGCAATTTATATGATGCTGTCTTCAGGACAAATATGATGGTAGGCAGGTACAACTGCCCTGTACAGACCGATTCAAGTATGGATATCGAAAATCCGATCGCCAAGGATGCAAGGAATATCCTTAAGACACTTCTTCCGGCATCCGGGCTGCCATGCGCCCTATAGCCGTCACCCACCAGCTTGTGAATGCGCTCTTTAATGCGTCCGGGAAGCTTCAATATAGAATCTTCCGGGCGCCTGGTCTTTAAGAATACGAATGCGTCATAAAGCGAGATCGCGCCGAGCAGAACGCTCAGGGCGCCGACTATTACGGTCACTATCCCAGTTACAGCTCGGTAACCTTTAAGCGCATGTAACGACCCGAACAGGCCCAGGCCTATGGCAAGATACGTAAAGAACGACGCCAATATAAATGCGCACCCTGCCGCGATGACAGCCTTTTTACTGTATCTCTGCACTGAAATGAACGATATAAAGAATACCAGTACGGTGAAGGAGCAGGGGTTTATTCCATCCACGAACCCTGCGGCTAGTATGGCGGGTAAAGTGAAAGTCTTGAACTTTTCTGCGGGGTCGATCGGCTCAGACGCAGCAGGAGCCGCTCCGGCTCCTTTCATTGAAGAAGATATGAACGAAGCTATCTTTTCGTATGGATCGCCGCTTTCAAGGTCCCTTCTATCGATAAAAAATCCATTGAGGAACAGCACGGGGAATACGACTTTTTCATCCTGTGAGTATTTGCTTTTAAGCTCAAAAAGGGATTTGTAGTTTTCGATGTCGCCTATCTCTTTATATAACACCCGAAGATCATCCTTAAAACGATCTTCGAGGCGCGGCATGACATTTTCTTTTATCTCGATACATTTATCGCAGGTAAGCGAATAGAAATATATAAGCTCCCCAGTATCCGCCTCTTCGGCGCAATATGCCGGCAATGCAAGTGCCATCAGAAACCAGAGCGCGATAAGGATCTTTTTTATCATCCACGGCCTCCTGAATAAACGCCTCTTCTATTAGCTACATCCTACAACGGCTTCGAAATAGAAACAATAAAATTTTAACAGCAAAAAGCCTATGACCGGGCTGGCCATAGGCTTTGGATCGATGCTCCGTAAAGCTTGTGCAGTTATAACTAAAAACGATCCTGCACAGTTTTCCAATCGATATTTTTGAAGAATGCTTCGATATATTTTGCCCTGTCCAGCCGATAGTCGGTCATATAAGCATGTTCGAACACATCCATTACCAGTATCGGCTTAGCCGCTACAATATTCCCTTTATCGTGTTCGTCTACCCATGTATTTATAAGTTTTCCGGTCCGTGGTTCCCAATAAAGGACAGCCCATCCTATTCCGCGCATCGAACCCGTGGAAATAAAATCTTCTTTCCACCTGTCAAAAGTCCCGAACTCTTCGGCTATTTTTTTATAAAGGGCGCTTTTTACATCAACAGGCTCTTTACCGCCCATGTTTTCGAAATAATACTCATGAAGCAGCATTCCGTCAAACTCCCAGCTCAACCTGCGCTCTAATTCCGCATATTCGACCGTCCTGGACCTGTTTTCGGAAAGCATGGCATCGAGCCTGTCAAGAATGGCATTTGTATTTTTCACATAACCCTGATAAAGCTTAAAATGATCGTTTAACAAAGTATCGCTGAAACCGTGCATACCGATCAGGTGAGAAAAGTCTTTTGCCTGCATTGAAGCCGCAGGAAGAGCGGATTCCGTCTGGGGTTTCTCTTCCGCCTGCGTAATGACTGCAAACGTTAATAGTGCCGATCCTAGTAAGACGACCAGCGTATATATAACTCTTTTCATGTCGTACCTCCATTCTGGCTAGCATCCCGGGCCTGTCCCCCATTATATCCTAAACCTGTCCCTTTTGATAAAATATTTGCAGCAATTTTCAATTTTATGGAATTTTTACAGCAAAAAGCCCATAGCCGGGTCGGCTATAGGTTTAGGAGTGTTTCGGGTGCTACAATGTAGTCTAAGGTCCTTCGGCACTTGAAGGCCTCTCGACTCTTAGACGCGGTTTAAGGTCCTTCAGCGCCTACAATGCTCCCGTTGGTCGCATTGTTTAACGGCGCTTCAGGATCAACTTTTCTTCAAAAAGTTGGGGTGGATGACGGGATTTGAACCCGCGACGTCTTGAGCCACAGTCAAGTGCTCTAGCCAAGCTGAGCTACATCCACCACGCGCTAAATTTTTTAGTGCCGTCATTATAACACAACGAAAATTACTTTTGAAGTTCTTTTACTGCAGAGCGAACGGCCTTGACGACGTCCTTTATGGCGCCTTTTACAGCCGCGACAGGAGGCTTTCCGAACTCGACACTCTTCGGCTGTATGCCCAATATCAGTATTTTGGATTTAAATGACTTGAAAAAGTATTCGACCAGTATCTTTGCCGGCAGCTTATGGGTCGAGAACGAAACGCCGCCTCCAACCTCTTCAGGATCGAGCAGGAGGATGGTGCCCGGCTTCTCTTTCATCTCTACGGTGTCTACTATCATCAGATGGGTAGGTTCGAATTTCTTTATTTCACCGGTCAGGTTCTCAGGCGCGGTCGCGCCTATAAATACCTTAAAAGTTGGAAGCCTTTTTATCTTCTTAAAGCTCTTTTCGAGTTCGGCGGCTACTATTACGCCCGAAGCATCATCGCCCCTGAATTCGGAACCGATGCCGAGAAGGGCGATCCTTTCCGCTCCCTCAAGTCTTGCTTTCAGCGCCTTTTTGAGGTTCGCCATGGAATGTCACCTTGAGTTTTTCGCGATCGAGCGACGCAAGTTCGAACTCTTTGGTCGATTCGAGGGCCTTCTTCATACAGGAATCTACGCATTGTGCGCAGTATATACACCTACCAAGGTCTATGTCGCATTCAAACTGCTTCTCCCCTACTTTTCTTATATTTATCGCATTGGAGGGACAGTCTCTCATACAGAGCTTGCAGCCTATGCATTTCCCGGGATAGAATACCAGTTTCCCCCTGAATTTGTCCGGCATCACAGCTTTTTTGAAAGGATATGCGGTAGTGGCCGGCTTCTTAAAAAGCGTTTCGAGGACCAATTTTATCATCTTTCCCGGTCTTATCATCTTACTATCAATCCTTTCACGATGAGGTTTATCAGAAGCTGCACAAAAGCCGCTGGCGCAAGATATTTCCAGCAAAAATTTATCATCTGGTCTATACGAAGCCTGGCGAATACGGTCCTAAAAAGAGCGAGAGCCGCTACGACCAACAGGACCTTCGCTATATAAAAGAAGAACCCGAGAGCGGGCCAGACATTCAGTCCGAAAGGCATAAAGACCGCGGCCATGAGAGAAGCGCCTACGATGACTTCGATATCTATAGCGGCCCTGAAAAATCCCAGGAGCCTTCCGCTATATTCGGTGAACGTGCCTCCTACTATCTCGGTCTCAGCTTCAGGTATATCAAAAGGCACTTTTTCAAGTTTTCCTAAGAGCGCTACAAGTCCTATCGCAAAACCAAGCATGTTGAAGACGCAATAGAATGGATGTTTGGAATAGAATACCGCCATCTCGCTCAAGCTCCATGTATTAGCCATGAGCGCCGGCCCTAAGATACTCATAAATAGCGGGACCTCGTAAGCGAAGAGCTGCGTAATGGCCCGCATCGCCCCGATCCTTGAATATAGAGAAGTAGAATACCAGCCACCGAGGAAGAATGTCAGCGTAGGTATGGTGAGCAGGTACAGAACTACGATAGAATCGCCTGTAAAAGAAAATATCGCTTTTTCTCCCCATAGCGGTATGTAAAAGAATGCTGTCACGGTGGCGGTCATAGCCAGGATCGGCATCGCTTTGAATATCCTGGGATTCGCTTCACACGGTATTATATCTTCCTTCGCCATAAGCTTTATAAGATCGGCGACAGGCTGGAACCACGGGGGACCCTGCCTATTCTGGAGCCTTGCGTAAATGCGCCTGTCAAAAAACTCAGCCGCAAGCCCGAATACCAGAAGGAAAACGAACCCCGGGAATATTAAAATTGAGAATAAAGATCCGGCCATGATATTATTTTACCGCCTTTTTAAATTTTTCATTTACCTTTGAGAAGTCGATACCTTTACGGCGATACCACTCTATGCTGTATGTATGCAGGTCTTCCCACTTCATCATATTGGCCCGTTTCTGGCCGTCATTTCTCACTGATATCATCCTGTCCGTGCAGGAAAAACACGGGTCGATGGCCGCTATGACTATCGGCAGGTCCGCCAGCTGTCTATCCTCGAGCATCTTCGCGACCGTCTGGATATTCGCGAGAGTCGGCGCCCTCACTTTTACTCTTTCAGGTTTCTCGGTGCCGTTAGCTTTTACATAATGGACATCCTCGCCCCTCGGAGCTTCGTAACGGCTTACAGCTTCTCCGGCCGGTATCTTGCGCGGCGCTTTTACGGCTATAGGCCCGTCCGGGATCTTCTTCACTATCTGTCTTATGATCTTGTATGCTTCTAAAAGCTCTCCCATACGGACTATGGTCCTGCCATAAACGTCATTATGGCTGTCCGTTACCACCTTAAAATCCAATTCGGCATATACTGCATACGGGTCATCTTTCCTGACGTCCCTCTTTACATTGGATGCGCGGGCTGTTGGGCCTACGGCTCCAAGCCTGATCGCATCATCGTGAGAAAGGACCCCCACTCCGGAAAGCCTCTCGATAACGGTAGTCTCTTTTGTGGCTATATCGATATAATATTTTGTCCTGTCCTCGAGGGTATCGACCGCTTTTGCTATCTGCTTCAGCTGGTCGGCGTCTATATCCCTTCTTACACCGCCAATGGTATTAACTCCGTAGTTCACACGGTTACCGGTAAGCATGGCAAGTATATCCATTACGACTTCGCGGTCACGCCAGCTGTACATAAGAAGGGTATCGAACCCGATCTCGTGCCCTGCCACGCCCAACCACAGAAGGTGGCTGTGGATCCTTTCAAGCTCCCCTATAAGGGTTCTTATATAGAGCCCTCTCTTGGGAACTTCAAGCCCGGCTATATCCTCTACCGCCTGTACAAAAGCGCTGGAATGAGAATGCGAACATATACCGCATATGCGCTCCGTCAGATAGA
The DNA here is from genome assembly GCA_041667225.1 of Candidatus Omnitrophota bacterium. Lineage (GTDB taxonomy): Bacteria > Omnitrophota > Gorgyraeia > 2-01-FULL-45-10 > 2-01-FULL-45-10 > JBAYFK01. Next base: position 1,385 of record JBAYFK010000025.1, on the reverse strand, counting down.
TGTCCTGTATATAAGTCCTCTCCTCGCATGCTTTCTCGATGCCGCGGTGATTGTAACCAAGACGGGCGCTGAACTCCATTATTCTCTCCCCGCTCAATACGACCTGAAAACTTTCCGGTTCTTTGAGCGCAGGGTGCTGGGGGCCTATAGGGATTATGACTTTACGCATTTTGTTTCGCCTCCGTTCCTTTTGATGGGGTCTTCCAATCTTTGCGAAGCGGGTATTGGTCCTGGGGCCACTCATCCGGCAAAGGGTAACGCTTACCCGGCGCGAGCCCCTCTACCTTTGCCCCTAAAAGGTCCATCACTTCTCTTTCGTATATATCTGCCGCGAAAAAATAAGGCGTTATGGTCTTTATGACCGGGTTCTCTTTAGGCACGCTCCTCTTGATGTTAAGCACCGTGCCGTCTTCCCGCGCGATATGATATATAAAACTTAAAACCTGTCCTTCATCGAGCCCGGTAATGGTACAGAGAATGCAGAAATGCATATTCTTCACCGCGTAATCGAATACTTCGGCGAATTTTTCAGGGCCGACCTCTGTATATATGCGCCTTGCCCTCTGCACGCGCACCTTACTCTCTAGAAAAGGGAATTTTTTGATAAGCTCAGCCTGTATCGCCGCTTCTTCAGCCATTTTTTTTCTTGTCCTTCTTTGCCGCCTTCGTCTCTTTTTCTTCAAGGCTCGACAAAAGCTTCACAATGCCATCTATGATAGCTTTCGGACTTGCAGGACATCCCGGTATATATGCCGACACCGGTATGACCGCATCGACACCTGACTCTACGTTATAGCAGCCGTCGAAAACGCCGCCTGAACAGGCGCACGTTCCGACTACAACGACGAATTTCGGCGAAGCCATCTGGTCGTATATCCTTTTTAAACGGGGCGTGATCTGCTTCGTTACAGGACCGGAGCATACGATCACATCTGCATGTCTCGGAGTGCCTTTAAGCAATACACCGAAGCGCTCAAGGTCGTAACGCGGCGTCAATGCCGCTATGATCTCTATATCGCAGGCATTACATGCCCCGGTGTTAAAATGTATTATCCACGGGGATTTCATCCTTGCCCAATTTATCGTCTTACTTATAAAACTCATCTCTATCCTATCCCCTGAATAGTATGTATAGGCCCGTACACGCGCCTATGATATATATCACCGCTATAGAAAATATGCTGGTCGTCTCAGCCGGGACCGTCGTCACTATAAGGGCTACAACATGCAGTATAGTAAAGAAGAAAGCGAACGGGAAGAACTGGGTATAATCGGGCTGGATCCTGGCATCCGGTATGTCCTCACCGCAGCCGTATGACTTGCCGATATCCGCGGGGTCTTCTTTAGGCTTGAACGCTATCTTTGACAAGAACGCCGAAATGACG
>JBAYFK010000024.1:0-12096 GCA_041667225.1 Candidatus Omnitrophota bacterium | reverse complement strand
CTTGAGATGTACGAAGACCTTAAAGCAAGAGTATTCCCGGAGCTTTCCGTCGGGCTTCTTCACGGCAGGATGAGCTCGAAGGAAAAAGAAGCGATGATGAAAGAATTTAAAAAAGGGAAGATCGATATCCTGGTCTCTACCGTAGTCATAGAGGTTGGCATAGATATCCCGAATGCTTCCGTTATGCTGATCGAGAATGCCGACAGGTTCGGGCTGGCGCAGCTCCATCAGTTGAGGGGCAGGGTGGGCAGGGGCAAACACGAATCGTACTGCATATTGCTCTCGGATACCTCGTCGCAGGAATCCGTATTGCGCCTGAAAGCGATGGAGGAGACTCTCGACGGATTTGAGATAGCCGAGGCGGATCTTGAGCTCCGCGGGCCCGGTGAATTTTTTGGGACCAGACAGCACGGGCTGCCCGAAATAAGATTCGGCAATATATTGAAGGACATCGATATAATGGAGATCGCCCGGAAAGAGGCGGCGAGCCTGGTGTCCAGGGACCCGGGATTAAAAGAAGAGCACCACTCGGTGCTTAAAGAGAACCTGAAGAACAGGTTTAGGGGAAAGTTCGAACTCATAAAGGCGGCGTAGATGGCTATCAGGATAATAGGCGGGGAATTTGGCGGGAGGTTCATATCGATGCCCAAGCGCGTCGAAATAAGGCCCACGCAGGACAAGGTAAGGGAAGCTATATTCAATATACTCGGAGATATAAACGACAAGAATGTTCTCGAGCTCTTCCCGGGCAGTGGAGCTTTCGGAATAGAGACGATATCGCGTGGGGCGAAATATGTGACTTTTGTTGATAATAACGGTATTTGTTTGGATACTATCAGAGAAAACTTCGAATCGCTGGGTGTTGATGAGTCGAAGTACGAGCTTGTAAGGGCCAATGCGCTCAGCATCATGTCCAGGCTCGAAAAGCAGGAGACCCGGTACGATATTGTATTCCTGGACCCTCCATATTATAAGAATATAGCTAGAAAATGCTTGATAAATATAGACTCCTATGATATATTATCGCCAATCGGTACAGTAATAGTAGAACATTTCAAGAAAGACAGTGTCTCTCTTGATCTGAATAACCTTGTCTTCGAAAAGGAGAGAAGGTACGGCGATACCGTTATTTCAATATTCCGGAAAAAGCATGAAAAAACAGAAGCTGGCCATATACCCGGGGACATTTGACCCTGTGACATATGGTCACATAGATCTGATCAAAAGAGCCACGAAGATATTTGACAAAGTGGTCATAGCCGTAGCTGCGAATAGATCAAAGTCACCTCTATTCAGCGTTGAAGAGAGGGTAATGATGCTCAAAGACGCGGTGAAGGGCATGAATAGCGTCGTCGTGGAGAATTTTGACGGGCTGGTAGTCGACTATATAAAAAAGTCCGGCTCGAACGTCATGATCAGGGGTTTGAGGATGCTTTCGGATTTCGAATATGAGTTCCAGATGGCGCTAACGAACAGGAAGCTCGACGAGGACATCGAAACGATATTCATGATGCCCAGCGAATCCTATTCGTATGTTTCGAGCAAACTGATCAAAGAGGCGGCATCGCTCGGCGCCGACGTGAGTAATTTCGTTCCAAAAAAAGTTCAAACATTGTTAAAAAAGAAATTAAAACCATAACAAATTAAGGATGTGATATGAGTTTTCTTGACCAGATGCGTGAGAAGGCGGCAAAGAACCTGAAGACCATCGTCCTCCCCGAGAGCGATGATCCCAGGACGATAGAAGCGGTAGATTATATTTTGGATAATGGTATAGCGAAATTGATCGTGGTGGGCCCGGCGGGCGTCAAAGATATGATCAAATCCAAGAACCTGAAGAACCTGCAGATCATCGACCCGGCGACCTATAAAGAGACGGAGAGTTACGCTAATGAGTATTTTGAGCTGCGCAAATCCAAAGGCATGACGATCGAGGAAGCGCGCGAATCGATGCTCAAAGAGTATGTAATATTCGGCGGCATGCTCGTACGCCACGGCTTGGCAGAGGGTTTCGTGGCGGGCGCGAACCATACGACTCCCGACGTCATCCGAGCGGCATTGAGGTGCCTTTCGATAGACAAACTTATAGGGGTCATTTCAGGATCATTTATAATGGAAGTACCGGATACGCCTTATGGAGAAAAAGGCGTATTTTTATTTGCGGACTGCGGGGTCAATCCCGATCCGAACGCAAGGCAGCTCGCCGGTATCGCCGTTTCATCGGCTCAGCTTTTTGAAAAGCTCGTCGGGGTGAAGGCGAGAGTGGCGATGCTCAGCTATTCGAGTAAGGGAAGCGCCGCAGGCCCGAAAGTAGATAAAGTGACGGAAGCTTTAGCCAAGGCCAAAGAGATGGCGCCCGACATGTATATAGACGGGGAGTTCCAGACGGACAGCGCTATAGTCCCGGAAGTGGCGAAGTTGAAATGTTCCGAGAGCAACGTCGCCGGCAAAGCGAACGTTCTCATATTCCCGGACCTTAACGCCGGAAATATTTCTTACAAATTGACGCAGAGGCTCGCTAAGGCCAGGGCGATAGGGCCGCTTCTACAGGGATTCACAAAACCCTGCAGCGACCTGTCTAGAGGCTGCAGCGCCGAAGATATAGTGGATGCTGTAGCAATAACGGCGGTAAGGGCCTAATGTTAATACTCGTTATAAATTGCGGCAGCTCGTCGGCGAAGTACCAGCTCTTCGACATAGAGAAGAATGTATCGGTGGCGAAGGGGCTCGTCGAGCGTATAGGCCAGGAGGGCTCAGGCCTTAAGGCTCAGAAGAACGGCTCCGTATTCACGAAGAAAATAGCTTGTAAAGACCATTACGACGCCATCAACATCATCGTCGATATTCTTACTGATAAGACTCATGGCGTGATCAGTTCCCGCAGCGAGATAGACGGCATAGGCCACAGGGTGGTCCATGGCGGCGAAGAGTTCAAAGAGTCGACGCTCATTACGCATAAGGTCATAAGGTCGATAGAGAAATTTAGCGTCCTGGCGCCTTTGCATAATCCGCCGTCGCTGTTGGGCATAAAGGCGTGTGTAGAGATATTGAAGGATGTCCCGGAGGTGGCGGTATTCGATACGGCTTTTCACCAGACGATGCCTTCAAAAGCCTTTCTTTACGGCCTCCCGTTCAAATATTATAAAAAGTTCGGGATAAGGAAATACGGGTTTCATGGGACGAGCCACAGGTTCGTAGCGGCTGAGGCGGCGAAGAAGCTTAAAAAGCCGCTCTCAAGCCTTAAGCTCGTGACGTGCCACCTCGGTAACGGCTGCAGCATGACGGCAGTAGACCGCGGGCAGTCTGTAGATACGACGATGGGATTCACTCCGCTGGAAGGGCTTCTGATGGGCACGCGATCCGGCGATATCGACCCGGCCGTCGTATTGTACATAACGGAGAAAGAGAGGGTATCTCTCCATCGCGTGAACGATATCCTGAACAAGGAGAGCGGGCTTCTCGGTATATCCGGCGTCAGTAACGATGTGCGCGACCTGCTGAAGTCGGCGTCTAAGAATACGGAGAACGGTAAACGCTCGGCGATAGCGCTTGAGATATTCGCTTACAGGATCAAAAAATATATAGGTGCCTATCAGGCCGCTATGGGCGGCCTGGACGCGGTCATATTTACCGGCGGAATAGGCGAGAACAACCCCTGGCTTGTCAATGGGATAGCCAGGGACCTTAAGAAAGTCACCCCTAAGAAGGCAAAGTTTCTCGTGATACCTACGAACGAAGAGCTTTTCATAGCCCGGGACACTTTCAAAATAATAAAAAAAAGGAGCTGAGAAAATGGCATTACCTAAACGTAAACATTCTAAGGCTAGACGTGACAAACGCAGGGGTGGTCAAAGGAAGCCCGTAGCGGTCAACCTTTCGATCTGCACTCAGTGCAAGAAGAAAATACTTCCGCACAGAGTATGCCCTTATTGCGGATACTATAAAGGAAAGCCCGTCATCGTACTCAAGACAAAAGCAGAGAAGAAATAAGTACAAGGAAGAAGGGTATTTATGAAGATAGTCATCGATGCCATGGGCAGCGACAATGCGCCCGCGGTAGAGGTCGAAGGGGCTATACAGGCGATCGAAGAGTTCGGCCATGAGCTTATACTAGTAGGGGACAAAGACCGCATCGAGAATGAACTGAAGAAGCACAATTTCAGTTCCGACAAGATGTCGATCGTGCATGCTTCCGAAGTGATAGAGATGCATGACCCGGCGGCTATATCCGTAAGGCGTAAAAGGGATTCGTCGATCGTGGTCGGTATGGACCTTATAAAGAAAGACAAGGCCGACGCTTTCGTCAGCGCCGGCAATACCGGCGCGGTAGTCTGCGCTGCGACGCTGTCACTGAGGCTCTTACCGGCTATTGAGAGGCCCGGTATAGCCATCATACTGCCTGCCCTGGCCGGCACGTCTCTTTTGATGGACGTGGGCGCGAATATCAGCGCCAAGCCGATCCACCTTTTACAGTATGGTATAATGGCGGACGCCTATTCACGGTATATCCTGGGAAAGTCCAACCCTACGGTCGGACTTCTCAATGTGGGTGAAGAGGAGTCAAAAGGAACGGATTTCATAAAGGAGACCCATACGCTATTGAGCGAGTCGAAGCTCAATTTTATAGGTAACGTAGAAGGGCGCGACATATATTCCGGCAAAGCGGACATAGTCCTTTGCGACGGATTTGTGGGCAACGTCATCCTGAAGGTGTCGGAGAGCGTAGTCGATACTATACTCCAGCTCCTGAAGCGGGAGATAAAGTCGAGCATTATAGCAACTGTCGGAGCGGCGCTTGCAAGGTCCGCTTTCGCAACTTTAAAGAAAAAGATGGATTATTCGGAATATGGCGGCGCGCCGCTATTGGGCGTCGACGGCAGGTGTATTATCAGTCATGGATCATCTTCAGCAAAAGCTATCAAGAACGCAGTTAAGTTCGCCGGAGAATTTGTGGCGAAAGACGTTAATAAGCATATAGTCGAGGAATTGGAGAGTTATTGATATGTGCGAAACGAGAAAAACAGGAATACTTGGTGTAGGGATGTATCTTCCGGAGAAGATATTGACCAATAAAGATTTGGAGAAGATAGTAGATACGACGGATGAATGGATAACTACGCGCACCGGTATCAAGGAGCGCAGGATCGCCCGTGAAGACGAAGCGACCAGCGATATGGCGGCTGAGGCAGGGCGCAGGGCCCTCGCCGACGCGAAACTTACCGCGGCCGACATCGACCTGATCATCGTGGCTACGATAACACCCGACATGTTCTTTCCCGCTACGGCGTGTATCGTACAGGAAAAACTGGGCTGCAGGACCGTACCGGCTTTTGATGTGAGCGTAGCGTGCTCCGGGTTTATTTATGGCCTTGCCATTGCCAACCAATTTATAGCGTCGGGAACGTATAAGCATGCCCTCGTGATAGCCGCGGAAAAGCTTTCATCGATAACTGACTGGAGCGACAGGTCCACATGTGTCCTGTTCGGGGACGGAGCGGGCGCTGCCGTGCTGGGGCCCGTTGAAAAGGGCGGCATACTTTCAGTATACTTGGGCGCGAACGGTAAGGAAGGGGAGCTGATAAAGCTTCCGGCCGGCGGCTCCAGGATGCCTGCGTCAAAGAAGACCGTTGAAGACAAGCTGCATTGTATTAAGATGAACGGTTCGGAGCTTTTTAAACATGCCGTGAAGATAATGGCTGATGCGGCGCTTCAGGCGACGCAGAAGCTCGGTTTAAAGGGAGAGGATATAAGCCTTGTAATACCGCACCAGGCAAATTTGAGGATATTGAACGCCGTAGCAAAGCGCATGGGGCTGACCCCGGATAAGATATACCTTAATATAGAGAAGTACGGGAATATGTCCGCTGCATCGAGCGCAGTCGCGTTCGTGGAGGCGGTAAAGACCGGTAGGATAAAGAAGGGCGATAAGATCCTGATCGACGCGTTCGGCGGCGGACTTACATGGGGGGCGATAGTAATAGAATGGTAGATACAGCACTGATATTTCCGGGGCAGGGCGCGCAATTCGTCGGGATGGGAAAAGAGCTTTACGATAACTCGCCTAAGGCAAAAGAGGTATTCGACAGGGCCGGCGAGATCTTGAAATTCGATATAAAGAAACTTTGTTTCGAGGGGCCTCAGGATATCCTCTCGACCACCAGCAATAGCCAGCCGGCGATACTCACGACGAGCATCGCGGCTCTTCGGGCATTTGAATCGTCAGAGATATACGCCAACTACACCCCGAAATACAGCCTTGGCCTGAGTCTCGGCGAATATACCGCGCTTGTTGCGGCAGGAAGCATATCTTTCGAGGATGCGCTCGTGCTCGTCAGAAAGCGCGGTGAGCTGATGGAAGAGGCTTCGAGAAAGAATCCCGGTAAGATGGCATGCGTCATAGGGATGGACCTTGAGATCGTCGAGGACCTCTGCAAAGGTATCGGATGCGAGGTAGCCAATCTAAATTGCCCGGGCCAGGTCGTCATCTCCGGTAAAGCAAATAACGTCGAGCTCTTTGCAGGGCTTGCCAAAGATAAGGGGGCCAAGCGCGTGCTCGTCCTCGATGTCAGCGGCCCGTTCCATTCGTCCCTAATGACGTCGGCGCGCGATAAACTGAGAGATTACATAGAGAAAGTTAATATTTCCCAGCCTGTACTGTCATTCATAAGCAACGTAGACGCAAGTGTCCAGACGGATCCCGTAAAGATAAAAGAAAATCTCATCAGCCAGGTGAATTCCATGACGTTATGGGAAAGATCGGTGAAGCTTGTCGCCTCCAGCGGCATAGTCCAATATCTTGAGATAGGGCCGGGACAGGTCCTTAAAGGTCTGCTGCGTAAAATTGACCCGAAACTGGAAGTCAAAAATATTGCCGTCCCACAGGATCTTAAAACGGACCTGCAGGTTCAAGGTTCATAAGCAGATCGGGTAACCGATAAAGGGAAAAATGCTCGGCAGGGCACTTTTATTATTAACCATCCTCATTGCGGCAGTCCTCATCATAGCCTATTTTAATGACCCCTATGTTTTCAGCAAAAAAACCCCCGGCACATTCGAATACGTGAGAAAAGCCGAGGACCTGCTCGACGAAGGAAAACTTCAGAAGGCCGTCAGCGCCTATGAAAAGGCCTTCGATTCATCTCCCGATAATGTGGCCGTGAGAAGCGATCTGGCGGCCGTCTATCTTAAATACGCAAAAGCCCTCATAGAATCCAGAAATAACAGGCGCGCTCTTATATATCTCATAAAGGCGCGTGACATTCTGCCCAACGCCAGGACGATGAATGATCTTGCCATATTCTACTCACAGCAGGCTTTGGAATCGGCCCGCAAATACAGGTGGGATGAGGCCGCGGGATACTATCAAAAGGCCCGAACGGCAGCTATGGGCTCCAAGGCGGCTCTTAAGGCTCTCGCCATCTCAATACATAACGATGGCGTGGTGGAGCTCAAGAAGGATCATGTGTCTTTGGCTATAATGTGTTTTAAAGAATCTCTTGCCATAAACGAGAACTCAAGGACGCTCGGGCTCCTCGGCGAGATCTATCATAATAAAAGAGACCTTGAGATGGCGAAATTGTATTGGAGCCGCGCGAACGAACTCTTCCCCGACGACAAGTCTATAGCCGACAAGCTCGAAAAGTTGTCGCGTGAGACGGCGCTTACCGTTACAGAGGAGAAGAGGGAGCTTGCCCATTTCGACCTGCGTTACAATAAGGACCTTCCGTTCGATATGGCCGAAATGAGGGATATGCTCGAAAAGGCATACTCCGCGGTAGGTAATGACCTGGGGTATTTTCCGGCGTCCAAGACGATCATAGTGCTGTATTCAAAATCGGATTTCATGAATATTTATAAACTGCCTTCCGTGATACGCGCCTTCTACGACGGCAATATAAGGATGCCGCTGCCTGAAACCAGGCTGGGGAAGAGCGAACTTTTGCGTTATATATACCATGAATATACGCACGCAGCCGTGTCGGCCATCACCAACAATAATTGCCCGCCGTGGTTCAGCGAGGGAATAGCTATGTTTGAAGAGTATAAAGAGCGCGACACCGAGATCCGTGAATTTTTTCCAAAGATCGTAGGAAAGCGGTGTATCGGAGACCCGCGTTTTACAATAAGCTCGATCGATGCGGTATTCAGGACAGGTTATAAAAATACCGACCTGCGCGCAAGTTATATCATCGCGTATACCGCCTTGAAGTTCATTGTCGACAGGTGGGGGGTCGAGGGGCTGCAGGGTGTGCTGAAGAGGATGTCCGGCGGCCAGCATGTAGTGAACGCCATCGACGACCAGTTCTTGATCTCCGAAAAAGAATTTGAAAAAAGGTGGGCCGAATATGCCGAGAAAAATTACGCATCACCCCCGGCCTGAAGATACAAGCGGCAGATTTTTACCGGTATCGAAGCTAGGCCTTGAGAAGAGAGGGTGGGACTCTCTCGATATCATACTGGTTACGGGCGACGCCTATGTAGACCATCCTTCTTATGCCGCGTCCTTACTGGGCCGTCTCCTCGAGGATGCCGGTTACAGGGTCGGGATCATATCCCAGCCGCGCTGCTCGACTACGGATGACTTCAAAAAATTAGGGCGGCCTAACCTGTTTTTCGGAGTGACGGCCGGGAACCTTGATTCGATGGTGGCAAATTACTCGGCTTCGAAAAAACCGAGAAGTTCCGACGACTACTCTCCCGGCGGAAAGCCCGGCCTTCGGCCCGACAGGGCATCTATCATATACACGAACAAAATTAAAGAAGCGTTCCCCGGAGTGCCGGTCGTTCTGGGAGGCGTAGAAGCGAGCCTCAGGAGATTGGCTCACTATGATTACTGGTCGGATAAGGTCAGGCGTTCATATCTGGTAGATTCGAAGGCCGATATCCTGGTCTACGGTATGGGGGAAAGGCAGATACTCGAAATAGCGTCACGGGCGAAAGCGGGCGAGAGCATAAGAGAGATGAGCGGCATACGCGGCACAGTTGTGGCGCGGAGTTCCCTGGACGGGATCGGCGAGTGCATGGTCATACCGGCTTTTGAGGAAGTCAGCTCCGATAAAGATAAGTTCAATGCGTCATTCAGAGCCGTTTACCGTGAGGCCGACCCGATAAAAGGAAAGACCGTCGTTCAAAAACACGCGGAGAGGTTCGTGGTGCAGTTCCCGCCGGCGTATCCGCTGTCCGAACAGGAGCTCGACCGGCTGTATCTTTTTAATTATACGCTCGGCTGGCATCCCGATTATGATAAAGACGGCGGCATCCCAGGATTTGAGACGGTGAGGAATTCAATAATATCGCACCGCGGCTGCAGCGGAGGATGTAATTTTTGCACGCTCTATCTCCATCAGGGCAGGATCGTGCAGAGCCGAAGCTCCTCATCGATAGTGGAAGAGATAAAGAGGCTTTCGCAGCGCAACGATTTCAGGGGTACGGTGACGGATATAGGCGGCCCTACGGCAAACATGTATAAGGCCGAGTGCGCGTCATGGAAGACGAGCGGCGCTTGCAGGGATAAGAGTTGCCTCGTCCCCGCGAAATGCAAGAATCTCAAACTTGGATACAGGGAAGCGCTGGGCCTGTGGGACCGGGTGAAGAAGATACCGGGAGTTAAACACGTCTTTGTCGGAAGCGGTGTGCGGCACGATCTTCTCGTCGGGGATGATTCCGACGAATACCTGAAAGCGCTCTGCCGGGACCATGTGAGCGGCCAGTTAAAGGTCGCTCCCGAGCATTTATGCCCGCCCGTGCTGGACCTGATGAATAAACCGTCATTTAAAGTGTACGAACACTTCGTAGACAGATTCAATGCCGTGAACAAGGCACTGAACAAAAAACAGTACCTGGTCAATTATCTTTTGAGCGCGCATCCGGGCTCAGACCTTTCATCGGCGCTCGAGCTGGCGCTATATCTGTCGAAGAGGCATATAAATCCCGAGCAGATACAGGATTATATACCGCTGCCTATGACGGTTTCGGCGTGCATGTATTTTACGGGCAAGGACCCTTTTACGGGTAAAAAAATATATGTGGCGAAGAGCCCGAGAGAGAGGAAGCTGCAGCGTTCGCTCATACAGAGCCGGCAGCCCAAGAACAGGAAGTACGTCCTGGAGGCCCTGAAGAAATTGGGCAAGCTTTATCTCGCGAAGGAACTTTTGAATTGATCTATATACGCAAGAATTCGCTTGCCTTGCATTTGTACGAGTATTATCATATATAAAAGTGAGTTTAAAATGATTAAGAATTTTTCGCCGATCAGGACCCTTTTGAACATAATCTTCTCCATCTTTGTCTGTGAAGCTATTGTGATGTACTTCATATCGATCATGGCGCCGATCTCCGATCTGCACGCTATTATCCTCGATTCCACTCTGCTCGTAATAATCTTATCGCCTGTACTATACTTATTTTTATTCAGGCCCATGGCTCTCGAAATAGAAGATATCAAGCTTACCGAGCATAAGCTTCGCGATTCGCGGGAGATGGGGCAGCTCGTCATGGACAATATACCTCAATTCATTTTCTGGAAAGATACGAGATCCGCTTACCTGGGTTGCAACGAGAACTTTGCCAAGGTCGCCGGAGTGGGTAAACCTGAGAAGATCGTTGGCAAGACGGACTATGACCTGGCCTGGAAGAAGGAAGAGGCCGACTTCTACAGGGAGGCGGACAGAAGGGTTATGTATAATGACAAGGCTGAATACCACATAATCGAGCCGCAGTTGCAGGCAAGCGGTAAACAGGCGTGGCTCGATACCAACAAGGTCCCTCTTCATGACGAGAACGGCAAGGTCGTCGGGGTCCTGGGCACGTATGAAGATATTACAGAGCGCCGTAATGCCGAAGAAGACCTTATGAGGCGCGATTACCAGCTCGAGATACTTTCCCGCACGAGCGTTCACATCAACGCGGTCCTTGAAGTGCCGGTTATCATGCGCACGCTCATAGCGTCGGCTATGGAATTGGTAGGCACGGAGAAGGGCGCCGCCGGACGGATCGTGGACGGCAAAATGGTCTTTACTGAGTATTATAAAGAAGGCAAACCCATTCCCGTTAATTATTGCTTTGAACGCGGCCAGGGCATACCGGGGCACGTCATGGAGACGAGAAAACTTTATTTTACGAACGATGCATCAAAAGACCAGTTCGTATTGCAAAACAGGCGCGAAGAGATAGGTTTTCATAGCGTTGTAAACGTCCCGATAATTAGCAGGAAGGGTGATATACTCGGATGTTTTGAGATATACGACAAATTCGCGGATAAAGATTTTGACGTCCAGGATTTCTTTATGCTTCAGGGGCTGGCGGCAAGCGCGGCGGTCGCGCTTGAGAATGCCTACAGGTTCACGAGCGAATGCAGATAATATCAAATGGGATGGATATGAAACGTAAAATCGTATGCGCGTCCGTTGCCGTACTTGTTATGGCGCTGTTGTTAACATGCCGATCAGCTTTTTCTGCTGAGCCGGAACGGTTGGTCGAAATGGCAAAGGATTGCGAAGTCATACCGGTAGAAGAGGTGAAGACGATAGGCCTGCCGAACGGGTATCACGAAGGGCTTTTTTTCGACGGTAAAAATATATGGGTGGCCAACGGCAAGAAGGGCAAGATCTGGGTTATAAATGCGTCGACGGGGAATGCCGTCTATGACATAGAGCCTATAGGCGAGTTTACGGAAGGTATTTGCCAGCTGTCGGATGGAAGTTATTACGTGACGGACTGGGACGCTAAGAAGCTTTACCGCGCAAGCCTGAAGGATAAAAAATTGATCCCCGAGGTCGAGGTGGATCTTGCGCCTTCATATCCGGCGGGTGTAGCTTGGACCGGCAAGGACCTGTACGTGATAACGTGGACAAGAGGGGTGGGAAAGACAAAATATCACCTCGTGCGGTTCGATGAAAAAGGAAAATTTCTCGGTAAAATACTGATAAAAGATATACAGGAGCCGGCGCATCTGGCTTGGGACGGCAAGGGCCTGTGGATAACGAGCTGGTGCAGTAAGCAGGTATACAGGGTTGACCCCCAGAACTTTAAGTGTACGGGTGTTTTTACGTCGCCGGTCCCTGACGCGACCGGGATCGTGTGGGATGGTAATTATTT
>JBAYFK010000023.1:0-12286 GCA_041667225.1 Candidatus Omnitrophota bacterium | reverse complement strand
CGTAATGCCGCGTTCCTGCTCCTGGACCATCCAGTCCATAACGGCAGTGCCTTCATCGACTGTGCCTATTTTATAGACCTTACCGGTGAAAAATAGTATGCGCTCCGTCGTAGTGGTCTTTCCGGCATCTATATGCGCGATGATCCCTATATTCCTGAGATTATCTAAACGCTGATCTTTTTCCATTTTCTCGTTATTTGCTGTTGCCATCTGTTCCATTTCTATATTTTTATCCTACCACCTGTAATGAGCAAATGCCTTGTTAGCTTCTGCCATCTTGTGGGTATCGTCTCTCTTTTTAACGGCTGAACCTTCGCCCTTATACGCATCGAGCATCTCATCCGCCAGTTTTATCTGCATTGGCTTTCCCTTTTTCACCCTAGCGAAATTCCTTACCCATCTCATCGCTATGGATATGCCGCGTTCCGGCTTCACATCGATAGGTACCTGGTATGTCGCGCCGCCGATCCTGCGAGGCTTTACTTCAAGCTGCGGCCTGGCGTTGTCCATCGCCTTCTGGAACACTTCAAGCGCCGGCTTACCGGTCTTTTCAGCCAATATATCGAAACATTTGTAAACGACTTTTTCGGCAACCGCTTTTTTGCCGCGAGTCATCACGATATTTATGAATTTCGAAACCCATACGTTTTTATATTTAGGGTCCGGTGTGATCTCTCTCTTTTCAGCTCTTCTTCTTCTCATTTTTTATCCTTTTTACGCTTTGGCAGCTTTTCCGGCTGCTTTTTCTTTAGGCCTCTTGGCGCCGTATTTAGATCTGGATTTCTTCCTGTCAACTACACCGGCAGTATCCAGCACGCCTCTGACGATATGATATCTGACTCCTGGTAAGTCCTTTACCCTGCCGCCTCTTACCAGGACTATCGAATGCTCCTGCAGGTTATGGCCTACTCCGGGAATATATGACGTTACTTCAACTGCGTTGGTCAACCTTACCCTTGCGACTTTTCTCAACGCTGAATTCGGCTTCTTGGGAGTCTGTGTCTTAACCTGCAGACAAACCCCGCGTCTCTGAGGGCAGCCTTTTAAGGCCGGTGACTTACTCTTACTTATAAATCTCTCTCTTCCCAATCTGATCAACTGACTGATTGTTGGCATATCTTAATAGTCCTTTATGAAATAACCTTATACGGTTATTTGTTTTCCGACTCTTTGGTCTCTTCTTTAGTTTCTTCTTTTTTTGCGCCTTCAGGCACATTCTTTACGAGGGTGATGCTCCTATGGCATTCGAATCCGGTGCCCGCGGGTATGAGATGGCCCATGATAACATTCTCTTTAAGACCTCTCAGATTATCCACTCTCCCGCTCGCTGCGGCTTCCGTCAGCACTCTTGTCGTTTCCTGGAAGCTAGCCGCTGATATGAAGCTCTCCGTATTCAACGACGCCTTCGTGATACCCAGAAGTATCGGTGTGGCGCTGGCCGCCTTACCTTTTTTCTTAAGAACCTTCTTGTTCTCATCTGCAAATATTGATTTATCTACTGTCTGGCCGATCAGGAAGTTAGTATCGCCCGGCTCTTCTATCCTCATTTTCCTGAGCATCTGCCTGACGATGACCTCGATGTGTTTGTCATTGATCTTTACACCCTGAAGCCTGTAAACTTCCTGGACCTCATTCACAAGATATTCCTGGAGCTTCTTATCCCCGGAAACCCTTAATATATCCTGCGGTACTACAGGCCCGTCGATGAGCTGCTGGCCGGAAAAGACCTTGTCTCCCTTATATACGTTCAGATGTTTTCCATGAGGTATGAGATATTCTTTCTTCATGCCGGTCGACGATTTAATGACGACTCGCTTCTGGCCTTTTTTAGATTCGCCGAACTCTACTATACCGTCAATTTCGCTGATTATAGCCGGATCGCGCGGGCGCCTGGCTTCGAACAATTCAGCAACCCTCGGCAGACCTCCGGTGATATCCTTTGTCTTAATGACAACCCTGGGCGTCTTTGCCAGAACGTCACCCGCTTCAACGCTCTTACCGTCCATTACGACTATATGAGCGCCTGTCGGTATCGGATATATGGCCAAAACCTCGTCTTTAGCGTTCGTGAGCAGTATCTGAGGATGATAATCGCCCTTATGCTCAACGATAACCCTGTTCTTGAGTTTTGTGGCGGGGTCTATCTCTTCCCTCATCGTAGTGCCGTCTTTGATATCTTCGAATTTAAGCTTTCCGGACACTTCTGTAAGAATTGGTACCGTGTACGGATCCCATTTAACGAAAATCGTACCTTCCTGAGCTGCCTTACCGTCTTCGATCCTGACGATGGCGCCCTGCGGTACGGTGTGCCTCTCAAGTTCGCGCCCCTGCGCGTCGTTTATGCTGATCTGTCCGTTCCTGTTAAGAACGATCAGTTCGCCTTCTTTACGCGTCTTGACGACTTTCAGGTTGTGATACTTGACAACACCGTTATTTTTCGATTCTATATATGATTGTTCAACGATCCTGCTCGCCGTTCCTCCGATGTGGAATGTTCTCATCGTCAGCTGGGTACCGGGTTCACCGATGGACTGTGCAGCTATAATACCGACTGCGGTGCCCTTTTCAACGAGTCTGCCCGTCGACAGGTCTCTTCCGTAACATTTAGCGCAAACACCCTGCTTTGCTTCACAGGTAAGCACGCTCCTGATCCTTATCTTCTCTATGCCTGCGGCTTCGATCTGTTTGGCTTTTTCTTCCGATATGACCTCGCCCGCTTCTACAAGGACGGTGTCAGTTATAACATCTACTATATTGTCGAGCGCAACTCTCCCGACTATCCTGTCGGCAAGGCTGACAACGGTCTCATCGCCTTCGATAATGGCGCTTATAAGGATGCCGTTCATCGTGCTGCAATCATCTATATCGATTATGACATCCTGGGCAACGTCGACGAGCCTTCTCGTCATATAACCTGAATCGGCCGTCTTAAGAGCTGTGTCTGCCAACCCTTTTCTGGCTCCGTGAGTCGATATGAAGTATTCCAATACTGTCAGGCCTTCCCTGAAGTTCGCTGTGATCGGTGTTTCTATGATCTCACCGGAAGGCTTGGCCATGAGTCCGCGCATACCGGCCAACTGCCTGATCTGAAGCTTAGACCCTCTGGCGCCAGAATCTGCCATCATGAATATAGGATTGAATGAATCGAGCTCCCTGAATATGAGATCGGAGACGTCGTCCGTAGTATGTGTCCACAAGTCGATGATCTTGTTATAGCGTTCGCGGTCTGTGATGAGACCCTTCTTGTACTGGTCGTCAACATGCGCCACATCGGCTTTTGTCTTATCGAGATATTCTTTTTTCTTTTCAGGTATCTTCAGATCATCGACCGATATCGATATACCCGCCCTTGTGCCTTCCTCAAAACCCATGCGCTTCAGAGCATCGAGCAGCTTCACTACGCTCTGATGGCCGTATTGTTTATAGCATTTGTTGATCACTTTGCTGAGGGCCGATTTAGTCATCGTTTCGTTCACAAATTCCAGGCCTTTAGGAAGTATCTGATTTAATCTGACCCTTCCTACGGTAGTTTCGATCAGTTTATCACCGATCATCACTTTTATCTTCGAGTGGATATCTGCCTCATCATCCTGGAACGCGATCAGGACCTCATCAACAGAACTGAAGTACTTGCCTGCGCCCTTTCCGCCCTCTTTCTCTTTCGTCAGATAGTAACAGCCAAGAACTATGTCCTGAGTCGGGGTGGTGATCGGCCGTCCGTCAGCGGGTGAGAATATATTATTAGAAGACATCATTAAGAGTCGCGCTTCCATCTGAGCTTCAAGCGACAGAGGCACGTGTACTGCCATCTGGTCACCGTCGAAGTCGGCGTTGAACGCGGTACAGACCAGCGGGTGTATCCTGATAGCCTTACCCTCAACGAGTATCGGCTGGAATGCCTGTATGCTGAGCCTGTGGAGCGTAGGTGCCCTGTTCAGCATTACCGGATGCTCTTTGATTACATCGTCAAGTATATCCCACACCTCGAGCTTGGCCTTTTCGACCATCTTCTTTGCGCTCTTGATCGTGTGGACAAATCCTTTTTCTCTCAATTTCTTTATTATGAACGGCTCGAAAAGCTCAAGCGCCATCTTTTTCGGCAGGCCGCACTCGTTAAGCTTGAGTTCCGGACCTATGACGATTACGCTTCTGCCTGAATAATCTACCCTCTTACCGAGAAGGTTCTGCCTGAATCTTCCCTGCTTGCCTTTTAACATATCGCTTAATGACTTCAGCGGCCTGTTGCCGGGTCCAAGGACCGGGCGGCCATGCCTGCCGTTATCGAAAAGCGCGTCAACGGCTTCCTGAAGCATTCTCTTTTCATTCCTTATGATGATCTCGGGAGCCTTGAGTTCGATAAGTTTTTTAAGCCTGTTATTTCTATTAATAACTCTGCGATAAAGGTCGTTTAGATCGCTCGTAGCAAAACGTCCGCCATCAAGAGGTACTAAGGGCCTGAGATCCGGAGGTATTACCGGGACGACATCGAGTATCATCCACTCGCATTTATTACCGGAGTTCTTGAACGCCTCGACAACTCTCAATATCTTAGTGCTCTTCTTCTGGGCTGTATCTGACTTAGTATCTTTTATCTCCCTTTTCAACTTTGCGGTCAACTTATCGAGATCGATCTCTTTCAGGAGGTCTTTTATCGCTTCGGCGCCCATCTTAGCGACAAATTTCTGGCCGAACTTCTCTCTATACTCTTTATATTTGTCTTCCGAAAGGAGCTCTGCCTTCTTAAGCGGCGTTTCGCCCGGATCGATGACAACGAATTCTTCGTAGTAGATGACTTTTTCCAGATCGCGGGACGTCATGCCTATCATTACTCCAAGCCTCGAAGGTATGACCTTAAAGAACCATATGTGCGAAACGGGGCATGCAAGCTCAATGTGGCCCATTCTCTCTCTGCGCACGCTTGAACGTGTAACCTCAACGCCGCACCTATCACAGACGATACCCTTATGCTTTATTCTCTTATACTTTCCGCAGTTACATTCGTAATCCTTTGTGGGACCGAATATCCTTTCGCAGAAAAGTCCGTCCTTCTCAGGCTTAAGGGTCCTGTAATTGATAGTCTCGGGCTTTTTAACCTCGCCTTTAGACCATGACTTTATAGTTTCAGGAGAGGCTATCTTTATCGTGATCGTATTAAATAGATTTACATCGTCTATCATAATGTTTGCCTGCTCTTTTCTCTCGCTTTTTCAGGGCCTACATTCTTATCCATCTTTATATCAAGACAGAGGCTCTGTAATTCTTTAACCAGAACGTTAAAAGACTCCGGGGTACCGAACTGTAACCCGTGCTCACCTTTAACAATAGCTTCGTATATTTTTGTCCTGCCATTCACATCATCGCTCTTTACCGTAAGCAGCTCCTGCAGCGTATATGCCGCGCCGTATGCTTCCAGAGCCCAAACTTCCATCTCTCCGAACCTCTGTCCGCCGAACTGCGCTTTTCCGCCGAGCGGCTGCTGTGTTACCAGTGAATACGGTCCGATAGAGCGGGCGTGTATCTTGTCGTCGACGAGATGCGCCAGCTTCAGCATGTATATATAGCCGACGGTAACTTTCTGGTCGAATGGTCTCCCGGTATAGCCGTCATACACTACCACTTTACCGCTTAACGGGATGCCGGCCTTCTTCATATCTTCTTTTATTTCCGTCTCTGTAGCGCCGTCAAATACCGATGTCGCTACCTTGAACCCTAATATCTTTGCAGCCCATCCGAGATGCGTCTCCAGGATCTGTCCGACGTTCATACGGCTCGGTACCCCCAGGGGGTTCAGCACTATTTCAACAGGCGTTCCGTCCGCAAGGAAAGGCATATCTTCTTCGGGCAATATCTTGGCTATGACACCCTTGTTACCGTGGCGCCCCGCCATCTTATCACCGACCTGGATCTTCTTCTTGCTGGCGATATAAACTTTAACTTTTTTGAGTACGCCGGGCGGCAGCTCATCGCCGCGTTTTACCCTGTCTATCTCTCTATCCAATTCAAATGTAAGCTCTTCTATCTGTCCGTCGAGGAGCCGCGCAATTCTCGCTATCTCCTGCTCGATCGCGGGATCGTTCGATATCTTGATGCTCTCGAGGTCACCCTTCTCTATTATCTTCTTAAGGTCCTTCACTCTGATAGTCCTGCCCTGAGCCATCATTACTCTTCCGGATTCTTCGTCAAGGAGTCCGCTCGCGAGCTTCTGTCCGACCAATAATTTGCTCAGCTTCCTGGCCTTCTCTTCCTCTATCTTGGAGATCTGTACTTCAAAAGATTCTTCGATCGCCTTGATCTCCTTCAATTCCTGAGTCTTCTCTTCTTTTGTCTTAGAACGCGCTTCTCTCCTCGAAAATACGCGAACATCGACTATAATACCTTCGACTCCCGGGGGAGCTATAAGCGAAGTATCTCTAACGTCGCCGGCCTTCTCGCCGAAGATCGCCCTTAGGAGCTTCTCTTCGGGAGAGAGCTCAGTTTCGGACTTCGGCGTGACTTTACCGACAAGGATATCGCCGGGTTCAACCTCAGCGCCTATCCTGATGATGCCGCCTTCGTCGAGATTGCGAAGCGCTTCTTCCCCGATATTGGGTATGTCGCGCGTTATCTCTTCATTGCCGAGCCTGGTGTCCCTGGCTTCGACTTCAAATTCCTCTATATGTAACGATGTGAAGACGTCCCCGCTTACCAATTTTTCGCTGATAAGTATAGCGTCCTCAAAGTTATATCCCCTCCACGGCATGAACGCGACCAGCACGTTCCTGCCCATTGCCAGTTCGCCGCCCTCAGTTGCTGCGCCGTCCGCGATTATATCGCCGGCTTTGACCTTCTGTCCGAGCTGCACAAGAGGCCTCTGGTTGATGCTGGTATTAGCATTGGATCTCTCGAATTTTCTTAGATGGTAGGTTTCTCCGCTGATCGTTATCTCGTTGCTGTCGACGCTTGTTACCGTGCCGGCGCTCTTCGCCACTATCACCGCGCCTGAATCTTTCGCGGTCCTATACTCCATACCTGTGCCTACGAGAGGCGATTCTGGGTTGAGCAGCGGTACCGCCTGACGTTGCATGTTCGATCCCATGAGCGCCCTGTTCGCGTCGTCATGTTCAAGGAACGGTATCAAGCTAGCCGCGACGCTCACAAGCTGTCTCGGAGATACGTCCATATACTGGACATCTTTTGGTTCGGCCTGGATAAAATCGTCTTTGAACCTGCAGAAAACTTTTTTATCAACATAGTGGCCGTTAGCGTCGATCTTCGCGTTGGCCTGCGCTATGACGTACAAGTCTTCAACATCGGCCGAGAGATAATCGATCTTATCGGTAACTCTGCCGTTGACTACTTTTCTATAAGGTGTTTCGATAAATCCAAATTCGTTGATCTTTGCATATGTGCTGAGGGATGAGATAAGGCCGATGTTCGGTCCTCCAGGGGTTTCGATGGGGCACATTCTTCCGTAATGCGAATAATGGACGTCCCTGACCTCAAAACCTGCGCGTTCCCTGTTCAAGCCTCCGGGTCCGAGAGCGCTCATGCGGCGCTTATGCGTCAATTCCGCGAGAGGGTTGGTCTGATCCATGAATTGAGACAGCTGGCTTCTTCCGAAGAAATCCCTTATTACGCTTGAGATGAGCTTTGCATTGATAAGATTGTGGGGCATTATGTTGGCAAGGTCATAAATATTCATTCTCTCACGGCACGATCTCTCAACTCTGATCAGGCCGATCCTGACCTGATTCAATAAAAGTTCTCCGCAGCAGCGTATACGCCTGTTACCTAAATGGTCTATATCATCTATCCCGCCTTCGCCGTTCTTTACTGCGATGAGCTTCAATATGACGTGTACAAGGGTATCCGGCGTGATCAGCCTTTCTTCAAGAGGAACATCCATCCCGAGCTTCCTGTTAAGCATGTGGCGCCCAACAACACCGAGGTCGTATCTCTTCGCATCGAAGAATAGCTTATTTACGAGGTTCGCTGCGGATTCAGGTGTCGGAGGATCTCCGGGCCTTAGTTTTCTGTAGATATCAAGTAGGGCGTCTTCGGTAGATTTTGTATGGTCTTTATTGATCGTATTAACCAGTTCCGGGAATACTTTTCTTAAAACCGTGATATTTCTTACGGATGAATCCATGACCTTATCTATCAGGTCTTCCGTTATCTTCGTTCCGTTCTCTGCTATCAGCGCATCTGTTTCTTTATCGCGTAGTTCGTGCGCTAAAGTCTGGCCGACAAGCTTTTCAAGCTGCGATCCTCTCGATATCTCGTACTTATCGACGCCGCTGAATGCCTTTAATATGCTCTCGTCCGTCGAAAAACCGAACGCGCGTAAAAGTTCCGACGCTAAAAACTTCCTGCGCCTGTCTATATAAACGTATAGAACGTCGTTTATATCGAACTCGAACTCGACCCAAGCTCCTCTGTAAGGGATTATTCTCGCTGAATAGATCTTCTTTCCCGTCGGATGCATCTCTTCTTCGAAGGATATACCTGGTGAACGGTGCAGCTGGCTGACAACCACTCTTTCATCGCCATTGACGATGAACGTTCCGGTCTCAGTCATTAGAGGAAGGTCGCCTAGATATACTTCCTGTTCTTTGGTCTCCGTTTTTGACTTAAGGCGCATCATGACACGCAAAGAGCCGCCGTAAGTCATGCCGCGCTTCTTGCATTCCAAAAGGCCGTACTTCGGCTTTCCTACGGAGTATTTAACATATTCGAGCTTATACTCGCCGTCAGCCGACTCTATAGGGAACACTTCCCTGAATGCGGATTCAAGACCCTGATTTTTGCGCTTACTCTTTGCAATATCGGCCTGGAGGAACTCCTCATATGAATGGAGCTGTATATCCAGCAGATTCGGCATTTCAAAGCACTCAGCGATCTTCGCGTAGCTTTTGCGTTTTGTCATGAAACAGAGATCCTTATGGTTAGACTTACTTCAGTTCTATCTTAGCGCCAACCGTCTCAAGCTGCTTCTTTATCTTGTCGGCTTCGTCTTTTGTCGCGCCTTCTTTTATCGTCTTGGGAGCTCCATCTACGAGATCCTTAGCCTCTTTAAGGCCGAGGCTCGTCAGGGTACGAAGCTCTTTGATGACCTGGATCTTGTTCGCACCGGCGTTCGCCAGTACAACCGTGAATGAAGTCTTCTCTTCAGCAGCGGCTGCAGGAGCAGCGGCTCCGCCGGCGGCAGCAACAGCTACGGGCGCGGCAGCGGTAACACCGAACTTATCCTCAAGCGCCTTCACGAGGTCGGCAAGTTCCATCACCGTCATCTTTTCGATAGTATCCATTATCGTTTTCATCTTTTCCGTCAACTCTACTTTTGTTTCCATTTCTTCCTCTCCTTCTTTCGTATTAAGCACTCAGCGCTACGCGCTGGCGGCCGGCTTTGCGCCTTCCGCTGTATTTTGTTTACCGTTCTTGATGGCGTCGACAACGTATACGAACTTCCGAATGATCCCTCCGAGCGTATTTACAAAACCGTTGATCGGCGACTTCATGCCCCCCACAACGCGTGCGAGCAATACTTCTCTTGACGGCAGGTTTGCCAGGACCTTTATCTCATCGGCCATCATGACCTTTCCGTCTACCATTGCAGCTTTTACTTTAAACTTGTCGTGATCTTTCGAAAAATTTACCAGCGTCTTGCAGGTCGCAACGATATCATCGCCGCTGAATGAAATGCCGACGCCGCCGTCTACCATGGGCTTCAGAGAGTCCATCTTCTTGTTATCAAGGATTACCCTCAGGATCGAATTTTTCACGACTATGTAGCTTGCCGAAGCAGGTTTAAGGTTCTTCCTTACCTGTTCCAGGTCGCTCACTGACGATCCCATGTAGCTGGTGATCACAAAATTTGGATGTTCATCCATAGAAGATGTAAGCTCAGCTATCATCTTCTCTTTACACATCTGTCCGAATTTATCTTTTTTTAACATAAATTAAGCCTTCCTGAATTCCGCAAGGTCCAGCTTGAGTCCGGGACCCATCGTGGTCGAAATATAAATGGATTTCACGTGCTGACCCTTCATGCCGTGCTGATTGGAGCTCATTATAGCGTCGATCAGCGTTGCCGCATTATCGCGCAGGGCATCTTCCGCGAATGAAATCTTACCTACAGGCGCATGCACACCCGCCTGCTTGTCCATCTTGAACTCTATCTTACCAGCCTTAACTTCTTTAAGCGTCTTTGCAGTATCCAGAGTAACCGTTCCGCTCTTGGGGTTCGGCATGAGGCCCCTTGGACCGAGAACTTTACCAAGTTTTGCCATATCTTTCATCATCTCGGGCGTTGCTATCGCGACATCGAAATCGACCCATCCGCCCTGCACTTTTGCTATAAGCTCATCGGATCCAACGAAATCGGCTCCGGCCGCTTTTGCCTTCTTCTCTTCTTCACCCTTACAGAATACCGCGACACGGACTGACTTTCCGGTTCCGTGGGGAAGCGCTACGGTGCCCCTGATAGCTGCGTTCTGGCTCTGTTTCGGATCTACTGTAAGCTTGGCCGATACTTCAACCGTCTCATCGAATTTCAGCTTTGGCATCTTCTTCAGTATCGCTAAAGCTTCCTTCAAAGTATATGATTTTGTAGCATCTACAAGGCTTTGTATATTTTTTAGTCTTTTTGTAAGTTTTTTCATTTTTGCGCTTCCTCTACATCGATACCCATGCTTCTTGCTGTACCTTTAATGATCTTAATGGCCGCATCCATATCGGAAGAATTCAGGTCTTTCATCTTAAGGTTCGCTATCTCTTTCAGCTGGTCTATGGTTACTTTACCCACCTTGGTCTTGTTAGGTTCGCCGCTGGCTTTTGCTATGCCGGCCGCGCGCTTTAACAGCACTGAACACGGGGGGCTCTTTATTATATAGGTAAAGGACCTGTCTTCGTACGCTGTAATAACAACCGGTAATGTCAATCCATCCTGCCCTTTGGTCTTTTCGTTAAACGACCTGCAGAACTCCATGATGTTAAGGCCGTGCTGTCCAAGAGCCGGTCCTACCGGGGGTGCCGGATTTGCGGCGCCTGCCGTACAATACAACTTGATCATCGCTTTAACTTTTTTTGCCATTTTCTTTCCCTATACCTTCTCGACCTGCCACGTTTCCAGTTCAACAGGAGTCGCCCTGCCGAAGATCGATATCATCACTTTGATCTTGCCCTTAGCAAGATTCGTCTCATCTATGGTACCGTTAAAATTCGTGAATGGACCGTCCGTCACCCTTACGTTCTCGCCTTTTTCAAATACGACTTTCGGAGTAGGCTTCTCCTTTGCGTCTTTCGTCTGCTTCAATATAGTGTCTATTTCATCCAGCTTAAGCGGTATAGGCCTGGCGCCTGCGCCAACGAACCCCGTTACGCCCGCAATGCTCTTAATGAAATACCAGTTCTCATCGGTCAGCTCCATCTCCACCAGGATGTATCCAGGGAAGAATTTACGCTGAGATATCTTCTTCTTGCCCGCTTTTATCTCGGAAACCTGCTCTATGGGTATGAGGACCTGAGATATCGTGTCCTTTACAAGACCGGTCTTCACCTTGGCTTCTATCGCCGTCTTTATTTTATCTTCGTAACCCGTTTGGGTGTGTATCACATACCATTGTTTCGACATTTGCCTGATTTCCGGAATTTTAAAGACCCGCCATTATCACGTTGACGATCTTTGATAAAATAATGTCACATACTCCTATGAACGTTGTCAATAGAGCGAGCGATACGAGCACCACTATCGTAGAGCCGATCAACTCTTCTTTTGAGGACCACGACACCTTCCCCATCTCCAACCGAACATCTTTTAAGAACGTTACGACTTTATTTGCCATATATTTATATTTTGTAAGACTGGCAGGAGCGGAAGGAATCGAACCCTCAGTAACGGTTTTGGAGACCGTTGGTTTACCATTAACCCACGCTCCTATTACCTGTCGACTACCATCCAGAGCACCTGCTTACTTAATCTCCTTGTGCAGAGTATGCTTCCTGCAAGTATTACAGAATTTCTTTCTTTCAAGCTTGTCAGGGTTCTGTTTCTTATTCTTCATGGAAGAATAGTTCCTGTTCTTGCACTTGGTACATTCGAACTGTATTTGTTCTAGGGCCATATTTTTACTCTATTACCTCTGTCACGACACCAGCGCCAACAGTATGCCCGCCTTCGCGTATAGCGAAGCGGAGCTCTTTTTCCATGGCTATGGGTGTGATCAGGGTAACTTCCAGGTTGACATTGTCACCAGGCATGACCATCTCGACACCTGTTGGAAGGGTCGCTACTCCGGTCACGTCTGTT
>JBAYFK010000022.1:0-12623 GCA_041667225.1 Candidatus Omnitrophota bacterium | reverse complement strand
GGTAAAGATATGAAGGGAAATGCCCTTAATGGAGCGCCGCAATTCTGTGTCGGGGCGGTGGTAAACCCCGGAGCCGACCCGCTTGAGCCGGAGATAATCAGGATGGAGAAGAAGATGCTCGCAGGTGCACAATTCTTCCAGACCCAGGTAGTATATGATATCGACATCTTCAAGCGGTTCCTGGACAGCACCAGGCATCTAAAGACAACGATATTGGCAGGTATTGTACCGCTAAAATCGGCGGGTATGGCCAGATTCATGAATAAAAATGTGGCAGGAGTATGCGTCCCCGAAGATCTTATACAGGAGATGGAAGCGGCTAAAGACAAAGTATCTAAATCGATAGAGATATCTGCAAGGATCATTTCAGGATTGAAGCCGTTGTGTAACGGTGTACATATTATGCCGATAGGATGGGACAAGAAAGTCCCGCTCCTATTGGATGCGGCAGGGCTATAGAGCGAGAGGAGAGCGGCATGTCGAAGGTTGTTGCGGGATTGATGGTAAAAGGAGCCAGGGTTGTATTAGATGACGCGGAAGCGCTTCTAAAAAAAGCTATTAACGAAAAAGGCTCGATAGCAAAAATTGGCTTTCCGGAAACGGCGTTCTATCTGCCGCTGGCGAATGCTTTATTAGGCCTGGAGATCAAGACGCTCGCTGATGCCGATAAGGCGCTCTCTACTGCAAAGACGCTCATTCCCGCCATACCAAGCGAAGAGAAGTGGGACACATATTTAAAGGACGGATTGAATTCCGGAGTTGCTGCCATACTTGCTGAAGAGATCATATGCGCATTACGGTATCTCTATGGCGAAGAGCCGCAGCCGGATTGCCCCGGTTTCTTTTCCGACACTATATTGAGAGCGCTTGGGATACAGCTTGTAGACGGCAGGATATCGGGGATAGGCGTTATTTTAGGCAAAGCCCCTGATGCAAAGACCGCTGTGGAGATAGTCAGAGACCTTCAGAAGAGAAATATACTTACGCTTGTAGGCGGCAGTGTTGACGGAGTGAGTATAATAGACCAGCTGAAAGAGGGCGGCCTGCAGATGGGGCTCGAGTCGTACGTCGTTCCCTTTGGGCGAGATACGATATCAGTTGTGTACGTGCTTAATTTTGCGATAAGAGCCGCGCTGACGTTCGGCGGGATAAAGGCGGGCAATACAAAGGCTTGCGTTGATTATGTGCGCGAGAGGGTACCGGCGTTCGTGCTTCTTCTGGGTGGCGTGGATGAGGTCAAAGCCGCGACCGGCGCCGGAGCGCTTGCCGCGGGTGTGCCTATCATAACGGATCTGGATCTTCCTGAAGTGAGAGTCCCCGGTGTTTGCGCCCATGAAGAGTGTCTTGTAAAAGAGAGCGACCACAAAAAAATAGTCCAGAAAGCTATTGAAGCCAGAGGTATAAAGATAAAAGTCGCCAAGGTGCCGATACCGGTGCCGTTCTCTGCCGCGTTCGAGGGTGAGCGTGTCCGCAAAGCAGACATGTATGTTCAATTCGGCGGTAAATACTCTCCGGCGTTCGAATATCTGAAGATGAAGAAGTCGGATGAGGTAGAGGACGGTCATATCGACGTCATAGGCCCCGAGATAGATTTGATGAAGGAGGGCGACAGCGTTCCCCTCGGGATCGTTGTCGAAGTGGCGGGCCGCAAGATGAGCGTAGATTTTGAACCGATCCTTGAAAGGCAGATACACAAGTTCCTGAATTATGCCATGGGCGTATTTCACATGGGCCAGAGAGATATGAACTGGGTCAGGATATCGAAAGAAGCTCATAAGGCGGGATTTAAGATACACCACATAGGTGAGATCCTCATCGCGAAACTTCATGACGAATATGGGGCGATCGTCGATAAAGTTCAGGTGAAGATATATACAAAAGAAGCCGATGTCAAAAAATTGATACCGGAAGCAAAAAGTTCATTTGACTCGAGAGATGAGCGGCTTGCCGGAATGACCGACGAATCAGTAGATACGTTCTACAGCTGTACGCTTTGCCAGAGCTTTGCTCCTGACCATGTATGCATAGTCAGCCCTGAGCGGCTTGGGCTTTGCGGCGCGTACTCATGGCTTGACGCAAAGGCTGCCCACGAGATCACTCCTACAGGCGGAAATCAGCCTATAAAAAAAGGTAAGGTGATCGATGAGAAGAAGGGGATATGGGAAGGCGTTAATAAATTCGTCTACGACAATTCGCACCAAAAGACTTCGGAGATGACGGTCTATTCTCTGATGGAATCTCCTATGACATCGTGCGGTTGTTTTGAGTGTATCGTTGCTATCGTGCCTGAGGCGAACGGAGTAATGGTGGTCAATAGGGAGTATTCAGGCGAGACCCCTGCGGGCATGAAGTTCACGACCCTTGCGAGCACGGTAGGCGGAGGTTCACAGACCCCGGGATTCCTGGGAGTGGGGCGCCTTTATATTACGAGCAAAAAATTCATCTCTTCCGACGGCGGGTTGGCGCGTATCGTGTGGATGCCCAAAGAGCTTAAAGAGGCATTGGCAGATAGGCTTAAAAAGAGATGTGTAGAGATAGGACAGGGCGATCTATTTGAAAGAATAGCTGATGAGACGGTAACTACGGACGCGGCTAAGCTGGTCGAATATTTGCAAAAGGTCGGCCATCCGGCGCTTTCGATGCCGCCTATGATGTAAAGGGGAAAATAGAATGGCATTATCAGGATTGGATATATACAAGCTTCTTCCGAAGACGAACTGTAAAGAGTGCGGATTTGCGACATGTCTGGCGTTCGCTATGGCTATGGCGCAGAAGAAAGTGCCGCTTGATAAATGTCCGACAGTCTCTGCAGAAGCGAAGCTTGCCCTTGAGAGCGCGAGCCAGCCCCCCATTAAGCTTGTGACGATAGGAACGGGCGATACGAAGCTTGAGATGGGTAATGAGACCGTCATGTTCAGGCATGAGCAGAAGTTCTTTCATCCGACGGGTATAGGCATACTCGTCGAGGATACGCTTGGGGATGCCGAGCTTCGCTCCCGCATGGAGAAGATCGGAAAGCTTGTATTCGAACGGGTTGGGCTTACTATAAGGCCGGAGCTCGTCTGTATCAAGAATTCTTCGCGCTCTAAAGATAAATTTGTCAATTCAGTAAAGATAGTAGCTTCTTTAACGAGCCTCAATTTGGCATTGTTTACGGGCGATCAAGCAGCTGTGGATGAGGCGTTAACTGTAATAGCTCCTCGCAGGCCTCTCGTTATATGGTCGGGTGAGGGGAATATAGAGGCGTTCATAGACATTGCCAAGAAACACAAGACCCCGCTGGCGATAACTTCTAATGACCTGGATGAAGCCGCCAAGCTGACAGATCTTGCAAAGAAGGCGGGCGTTGAAGAGATTGTACTAAATTTCAAAGATCGGTCTCAATCCGAACGTATCCAGGATATAACTTATGCCAGGCGTTCAGCTCTTAAGAAAGGCTTCAGGGATCTCGGATATCCGGCGATGGCATTTACAGACGAGACTGATCCGGGCCTTGAATTGTGCGAAGCCGTGTCTTATGTATCCAAATACGCCGGTCTTGTCATAATAAAAAATTGCGAAAAAGAATTTTTGTTCCCGCTATTGGTCACGAGACAGGATATATATACCGATCCGCAGAAGCCGGTCCAGGTCACTCCCAAGATATATGAGATCGGAAAGGTCAATAGCTCTTCTCCCGTAATAGTAACGACAAATTTTTCTATCACCTATTTTACGGTTGCCGGTGAGGTCGAGGAGAGCAAAGTCCCTACGTTCATCATCTGCTGCGATGCTGAAGGGATGTCCGTCCTGACCGCCTGGGCTGCAGATAAGTTCTCGGCGGAAAGGATCACCGACACATTGAAAAGATCGGGTATCGAACAGATGGTCACGCACCGCAAGATCATCATACCGGGTTATGTTTCTGTACTGAGCGGAAAGCTCGAAGAGGTCTCCGGCTGGAAAGTGCTGGTCGGGCCAAGAGAAGCTTCAGGGATCCCCGGTTTCTTGAGAGGATGGAAATAGAGTGGCTGAATTTTCCGTCACATTCAAACCTGCGGGCATAAAAGTTATAGTTCCGCAGGGCACAGACCTTTTGACCGCCGCATTTAAAGGCGGTATACCTCTAAACGCCGTCTGCGGCGGAGAGGGCCTTTGCGGCAAGTGCAGGGTTGTTGTGACCAAGGGCAAGGTGTCCGGAGAAGCATCAAGCCTTATCAACGATGAGGACCGGGCTAAAGGAGTTGTCCTGGCCTGCGAATCTATAGTTGAGTCGGATCTCGAGATCCTTATCCCTCAGGAATCGGCCGGAAATTTTGAAGTTTCAGGGAAGCGGCGCGCTGACGCAGAAGAATTCTTGAGCGTCGGCCCATTGGAGAAAGAGTCGGCGCTAAAGCGCGATCCCCTCGTAACAAAGATCTTTCTCGAGATCAAGAAGCCGTCAGATGACGATGGCTTGACCGATCTTGAGAGAGTGGACCGCGAGCTGAAGAAAAGATCCGACCCCGTATTCATTACAACGGCGATATCGAACGCTAAACATCTTGGCGCGGTCTTGCGGGAGAGCGGCTACAAGGTCACCGCTGTCATTGGCCATAAAGAAAGCTCATCCGAGATCATTTTGTTCGAGCCAGGCGATACGACAGATTTAAATTATGGGTTTGCATTTGATATCGGGACGACGACCGTGACGGGACAGCTTATAGACCTGAATTCGGGCCGTATCATCGGCACCCGTATAGCTTACAATAGACAGTCTTCTTACGGAAGTGATGTCATATCCAGGATCATATATGGTTCGGATGCCGCAGGACTATTAAAGCTCTGCGAGTCGGTACTTAGTAATATCAACGAGATGGTAGAGGATCTTGCAACCTCGAACTCCATCCCGTTAAGCAGCATATATTCTGCGGTTATTGCGGGCAATATGACGATGATGCACCTTTTACTTAAGTCGGATCCGTCGGATATAAGAAAAGAGCCTTATATGCCGGCTATAACGGCATTTCCGCCCATGAGCGCGGGCAAGGCAGGCATAAAGATAAATCCTAAGGGAATGATATCATTCCTTCCGGGAGTGAGTTCTTATGTAGGAGGCGATACTGTAGCCGGGGTACTTTCATGCGGCCTTTTCGATGGCGATGAGTTGTCGCTTCTCGTGGATATAGGCACGAACGGTGAAATAGTCCTCGGCAACCGTGAATGGATGATATCCTGTTCGGCGAGCGCAGGGCCGTCGTTCGAAGGAAGCGGCCTCCAGTTCGGCATGAAAGCCGTAAAGGGGGCGGTCCAGAAGGTCGTGATCGCTGAAAATCTCGATCTGAAATATGAGACGATCTCCGGCGATAAACCCAAAGGTATATGCGGTTCCGGATATATCGATCTCCTGGAGCAGATGTTCAGGCGTTCTTTGATGGAGAAGAACGGCAAGATCAACAGGTCGAAGAAGACCGACAGGATCCGCAAGACGAGCGAAGGCTGCGAATATATCGTTGCGTTCAAAGATGAGACATCTATAGGCAGAGATATTACTATCGACGAAAATGATATAGAGAACCTGAAAAGATCCAAAGGCGCTATTTACAGCGCCATACTCGCGCTCCTCAATAAAATGGACAAGAGGATGGCGGAAGTGAACCGGGTTTATATAGCGGGAGGTTTCGGGAATTATCTGGATATCGAGAATGCTATATCTATCGGGCTTCTGCCGGATGTTCCGAGAAAAATATATAAATTTATAGGCAATTCGGCGCTTGCGGGCGCAAGGATGTGTCTGGCTTCGCGGGAAGCATTCTCAAAGGCGTTAAAGATATCGCAGGGTATTACTTATCTCGACCTTAGCTCTGAGCCGGGATACATGGATGAATATATTGCGGCATTATTTTTTCCTCATACGGATATAGGGAGGTTCCCATCAGTACGATAATAGCTGTGAACGGAAAAGGCGGTACCGGAAAGACTACGGTATCGGCGCTCCTTATAAAACATCTTGCGGCATCTAAGAAAGGTTCGATCCTCGCGATAGACGCGGACCCGAATTCCAATCTGCCCGAGATCCTCGATGTGAAGCGCCCGGGCACCATAGTGGGCGTGGTCGAGGACATATCGAAACATATGGATAAGATACCTGCCGGCGTAACAAAGGAGAGGTTCATCGAAATGCGTATCCAGGATGCTCTTGCCGAAGAGGACGACTTTGATCTCCTGGCTATGGGCAGGCCTGAAGGCCCTGGCTGTTACTGTTACATAAATAATCTCTTGAGGGATATGACGGAGAAGATGACGAAGAATTACGATTTTGTTATTATAGACAATGCCGCGGGCATGGAACACATATCGAGGAGAACGATGAGATCGGTCGACAAGCTCGTGCTCGTCAGCGATCATTCGCTATTCGGGATACGTTCAGCGAAGCGTATCTATGACCTGGCCAAGGAGCTGGAGATCAAGATAAGAAACGCCTATTTGGTCGTTAATAAAGTGACAGGGCCTCTCGAGTCATGTCAAAAAGAGATCGCCGACACTACTTTGCAGCTGGCAGGGACGATACCGTATGAGCCCGAACTGCAGCAGCTTAGCATCTCGGCGAAGACCATATTTGAATTTGAGGGGAAGGCGTTACAAGAGGCTGTGGAAAATATCTTCAATAATATCATGAGAGGGTGATATGAGTATCGAACTTGTTAAAGAGAAATATGCCGGTCCTGTCAATACCCTGGAAATAGGCAAACCGGGTTTAAAGTCCGGTCCTATAGTCATCGGCGGCGAGACAGGCCTGCCGTTCATGTTCCGGGAAGGCGAAATGCCGAACCGGCCCATAGTTGCGCTAGAAATATTGGATATGGAGCCGACCGACTGGCCTCCGGCGCTTATGGGAGCGTTTGGAAATGCGATAAAAGATCCTGTTGATTGGGCGGTAGAATGCGTCTCCCGCCATAATGCGAAGGCGCTTTGCGTGAGACTTCAGAGCATACATCCGGATTTCGGGAATAGATCTCCAGACAAAGCCGTCAGCGTTCTTAAGAATATCATCGAGCGCGCAGGCGTGCCGCTCATAGTGGTTGGTTGCGGGGATGACGAGAGGGATAACGATGTGCTGCCTAAGGCGAGTCAGGCGCTGAAGGGCGAGAATTGCCTTTTCGGGATAGCTACCCAGAGTAATTACAAGACATTGACAGCCACGTGCCTTGCCGACGGCCATTCGATAATAGCGGAATCGCCCATCGACTGCAATATTGCCAAGCAATTGAATATATTGATAACGGATATGGGTTTTGATCCTTCAAGGATAGTGATGCACCCTACAACGACAGCGCTTGGTTACGGTATGGAGTACGTCTATTCGATCATGGAACGCTCGAGACTTGCCGCGTTCATAGGCGACAAGTCTCTGGCTATGCCGTTCCTGCTTTTTGTGGGCGCTGAGACGTGGAAAGTGAAAGAAGCAAAAGATTTTGGAGAGGCTCAGGGTGTCAACTGGGAAGTGGCTACATCTGCGGCAATGGTCCAGGCCGGCGCCGACATGATAGTCGTCAGGCATCCCGGATCAGCGAAGACAATAACGGCATATATAGACAAATTGATCCCGCGGTCATCCGGCCGCGATAAATAGGAGGCGTTTTGTGATAGTCATAGGCGAACTCATCAATGGTATGTATAAAGATGTCGGAAAAGCGATATCGAAGAAAGAGACTGACCTGATACAGCACCTCGCTGTTGACCAGGTAAAGGCAGGCGCGAACATCCTCGACGTTAATATGGGCCCTTATACAACGGATCCGAAAGAAGATATGAAATGGCTCGTCGAATCTATCCAGAAAGTGACCGACGTGCCGTTGTCTCTCGATTGCAGCAACATCGATGTTATAGAGGGGGGGCTGAAGCTGGCCAAGAACAGGGTGGTCATAAATTCGACGAGCGCTGATCAGGATAAGATGGACCGCATATTCTCGCTTGCGAAGAAATATAATTCACAGGTGATAGCCCTGACCATGGATAAGGCGGGCGTTCCTAACGATAAAGAGAAGCGCGTGGAGCTTGCCGCCGTAATAGTGGAGAAGGCCCTCGAAATGGGCATTTCTATGGACGATCTGTATATCGATCCGGTCCTCCTGCCCGTGAATGTAGCCCAGCCGCAAGTCTCCATAGCTTTCGAGGCCATCAGGGACCTTAAATTGATCTCGGATCCTGCGCCGAAGAGCGTGATAGGCCTGTCGAATGTTTCCCAAAGAGCAAAAAATCGCAGCCTCGTGAACCGCACATACCTCGTTATGGCTATGGCCAACGGCCTTACGGCCGCGATCCTCGACCCGCTCGATAAGGAACTGATGGATGCTATGATCACGGCGGAACTTTTATTGAACAAGAACATCTATTGTGACTCGTTTTTGGACGCCTACAGGAAGAGGTGAAATATGGAACGTAAGAAGGTTACGATCACGGATCTGCAGAATAAGAAACGGGACGGCAAAAAGATAACGATGCTTACCGCATACGATTATCCGACGGCTAAGATCCTGGACGAGGCGGGTATCGATTCGCTTCTCGTGGGCGATTCGCTCGGGATGGTGGTGCTGGGGTATGATTCTACGGTGCCGGTTACCATGGACGAGATGATCCATCACTCCAAGGCGGTGAGGCGCGGTACGCGCTACGCATTTCTGATAGGGGACATGCCGTTCATGTCTTACCAGGTATCGATAGAGGAAGCAATACGAAATGCCGGGCGCTTTATGAAAGAAGCCGGTTGTGACGCGGTGAAATTGGAAGGCGCCGAAGAGGTGCATGGAGTGACCAGAGCGATAGTAGACGCCGGTATCCCGGTTCTCGGACATATAGGATTGACGCCGCAAACCGTGTCGAAACTTGGCGGGTACAAGGTCCAGGGCAAAGATGCGGAAGGTGCGAAGAGATTGCTGAAGCAGGCGCTCGGACTGGAAAAGGCAGGCTGTTTTGCCGTGGTGCTCGAGTGCGTTCCCGATGAGGTCGCAAAGTTGATCACCGAAAAGCTCTGCATTCCTACCATAAGCTGCGGAGCCGGCGTGCATTGCGACGGGCAGGTCGTTGTCACAAATGACATGTTGGGAATATTCGACCGCTTTGTTCCGAAATTCGTAAAACAGTATGTGAAACTTGCGCCCCTGATCCTTGAGGCAGCAGCTCAGTATAAGGATGAGGTGGAAAGCGGGAAATTCCCGGATAAAGAGCATAGTTTCTCAATAAAAGAAGAAGAATTGAAAAAGATAGCGTTAAAAGGTACAAGTTCAAAGTAGCAACTTAAACAGGAAGGGGGCCGTATGAAGATCTCTGTTGTCGGTCCGGGCGCGCTTGGATGCCTCATCGCGGGCCTTTTAAAGCACCGTACAAAAGAAGATATATGGCTTATAGATAAGAATCCCGAACGCGCAAGGCACATCAGGGAAGACGGCGTGAAAGTAGAGGGCATGAGCGGGCCATTTACCGTGAAGGTGCCTGTCTCCGCGGACCCCAAGGAGGTCGGCGCGTGCGATCTTGTCATAATTTGCGTCAAGAGCTACTCGACGGAGGAAGCGGCGAAGGAGATTAAAGACCTCGTTTCCGACAAGACTTGCGTCATGACGCTCCAGAATGGCATCGGGAATGCCCAGATCCTGAACGATCAATTCGGGCCCGAGAAGGTCATAGTGGGCGTTACTAACCACGGATCTACGCTTCGCGACGTCGGCTATGTTAAACATGCGGGCAGGGGCGAGACGATCATAGGCAGAGCTGACGGGAAAGTGCTGGGCACTATACGGGACGCCGCGAATGTCCTGATAAAAGCGGGATTTGAAACGAAGGTCTCCAAGGATATCGATTCTGTCGTATGGTCAAAGCTTGTCATAAACGTCGGCATAAACGCGCTTACAGCTATCACGCATCTGAATAACGGCCGGCTGATAGAATTCGACGGTATCAGGGACATAATGAGGGCCGCTGTCCAGGAATCCGTAAAAATAGTAAAGCGTAAACGCGTGAAGCTCAGCTATGACGACCCTATACAGAAGGTCGAGAGCGTCTGTAAGGCTACTGCGCCTAACATATCGAGCATGCTGCAGGATGTATTGAGCAAAAAACGCACAGAGATAGATTTTATCAACGGCTCGGTCGTGAGGCAGGGCAAGGCTCTCGGTATAGCGACGCCTGTAAATGAAGTTCTGACGGGCCTCGTGAAGACGATCGAATTAAGTTACGGGGAGGTTACAAAATAGCCTTATGTTCATAATCGGCGAAAAGATAAATTCCACAAGGTCCAGTATCAAGGAGATGTTCAAGACGCGTAACGCAGGCCTTATTTTAAACCTGGTGCGCTCGCAGTTGGCGGCCGGAGCCTCGGCCATTGACGTGAACTGCGCCGTTACTACCGGAAGCGAGCTTGAGGATATGGACTGGGTGATAAGCGTATTACAGAGCGAGATCCCGGATATCAACTTGTGTATAGACAGCCCCAATTTCCTGGCGCTCGAGAAAGGCCTGTCTGCGTATAAAGGGAAGGGCGAGCTGATAATAAATTCCATCACGGGCGAAGAGTCCAGGATAAAGAATATATTGCCGCTTGCGCTAAAGTACGGCGCTAAACTTATAGCCCTTACCATGACCGAAGAAGGAATGCCGGATACCGCAGAGGGCAGGTTCGAAATAGCGAGAAAAATATCAGATAGGGTCAAGAGGGATGGTTTTAAAGAGGAGAACCTCTATTTCGATCCGCTCATACGCCCGATCTCGACAGAACCTAACCAGGCGAGAGAATTCCTGAAGTCGATCCCGATGATAAAGTCTCTCGGCGCAGTTAAAACGATATGCGGCCTCAGTAATGTCTCTTTCGGCCTTCCTGATAGAAGTCTGATAAACTCCGTATTCCTTTCGATGGCTATGCAGAACGGGCTCGACGCAGCTATAATGGACCCTTTGGATAATAAGGTGATGTCGGGTTTTTACGCATCCGGCGCGCTCATGGGCGCCGACGAATACTGCCAGGCATATATCAAAGCGTTCCGCGATGGGCTGCTTGTATGAGCGCAAAAAAAATATTCATAGCCGCTACGATGCAGAACGACGGTAAAACCACTGTCTCTCTCGGGCTTATAGCTGCTTTGAAGAAAAGGTTCGACAGGATCGGATTTATAAAACCGATCGGCCAGAGATATCTTATTGAGCAGGGATATAAGGTAGATGAAGATTCTGTGCTGATCGAAGAGGTTTTCGGCATAAAGTGCAACATAAAAGACATGTCCCCGATCGCGATCGAAAAAGGCTTTACAGAGAGGTATATTGAAAAAGGGTCCGATGAAGACTATTCCAAGCTCATCAAGGAGTCGTACGAGAAGATCGCGAAGAATAATGACCTCGTCATTATCGAGGGGACAGGCCACGCGGGGGTAGGCTCCGTCTTCGACCTTTCCAATGCAACTGTAGCGAGGCTCCTCGGAGCGAAAGTCATACTGATATCATCGGGAGGCGTCGGTAAACCAATAGACGAAGTAATGCTGAATAAGGCCCTGTTCGATAGAGAAGGGGTAGATCTCGCCGGCGTCATTGTTAACAAGGTGCTCCCTGAAAAGTATGGCAAGATAGCGCCGCTAGTCAGGCTTGGCCTTAAGAAGAAAGACCTGAATGTGCTCGGAGTGCTTCCTTACCAGAAGATCCTCGATATACCTACAATGAGAGAGATAAAGGAAGAGATAAAGATAGAGACGCTGTATAAAGGCGAGAACCTTGACGCAACCGCCGAGAATGTCATTATCGGCGCGATGAATGTGAAGGACGCTCTCAAATTTGTCACCGACCGCTCAATGATGATAATCCCCGGCGACAGGGACGATATGATAGAGGCCGCCTGCGAGATAAATGACGGAAAACTGAAAAAAGGGATCAAGATCTCCGGCATTATATTAAGCGGCGGGCTGATGCCTGAGGTAAAAACGCTCGATATCCTGGAAAAGTCAAAGATACCCACGCTCATAACGAAAGAGGACACATACACTATAGCCGCTCGCGTTCACTCTCTTGTAGTTAAACTTAAACCGCAGGATACGGGTAAAATAAAGATAATCGTCGATATGGTAGAAAAGCATATCGACATTGATAAGGTTCTATCGAACCTTACATAGCCCCCGTCGGAGTTTGAGAAGATGACATGCCTAAAAAGATAATCATATCAACTGTCGTTATAGCCCTCGCAGTAACTCTCCTCATAACACTACAGGCCCCTGACGACCAGGAGACGATGATCTTCCGGACACGACTTCTCATGAATACCGTTTGCGAGATAAAGGCGCCGTTAATAGAAGGCGCCGGCGATAAGGCTCTGGAAGACGCGATCGAGGCGGCATTTGCCGAGATCGAGCGCATAGAAGGAGTATTCAGCGCGTTCAAGGATGGCAGCGAGATCTCCAGATTGAACGGGATGAAACCTCGCGAGCCGCTTAAGGTGAGCGACGAAGCTTTTGCTCTTATAGAGAAAGCTGTGAGATTCAATAAGCTTACCAACGGCGCTTTTGATATTACGGTAAAACCTTTGGTCGATGCCTGGAAGAGAGAAGGATCTAAAACTCGCATAGTGACGTATGATGAATTAAAGATACTGATGCCGCGCGTCGGTTCTTCCAAGCTGATACTTGATAAGG
>JBAYFK010000021.1:0-12626 GCA_041667225.1 Candidatus Omnitrophota bacterium | reverse complement strand
ATCCCGAGCCTATTATGCCGAACCTTAAAGAGCTGGCGGAAAAGGTGAAGAATGGTAAATATGATATCGGTATAGCTACCGACGGAGACGCTGACAGGCTTGGTGTGGCATTGCCGAACGGCAAACTCCTGACAGGGCATAAGGTCATGACGCTATTGCTTCTGCATCTCTATGAAGACAGGAAGATGACCGGAGACGTGGTCCAGACCATCTGCGGGACGTTCCTGATCGAAAAGATATGCAAGAAGTACGGACTTAAGATGCATGAGACCCCGGTAGGTTTTAAGTATATCGGAGAGGTGATCATAAACGGCGATGTGCTCGTAGGCGGAGAAGAGACCGGCGGCGTCGCGTTCAAGAATTACCTGCCTGAAAGGGACGGTATCTTATCGGGCCTTCTTATACTTGAGATGATGGCCATGAGGAAGAAGAAGATCCTGGATATCCTGAAGGCGATCGATAAAGAGTACGGGACTTACGAATATAAAAGGCTCGACCTCAAATATCCTGACGAGAAAAAACCTAAACTGATGGAGCTCCTGAAGACGAACCCGCCTAAAAAAGTGCTCGACAGGCCCGTCGTCACCATCAAGGATACGGATGGATATAAATTCATCTGCGACGATTCGTCATGGCTCATGCTGAGGCTGTCGGGGACAGAGCCTATACTCAGAGTGTATGCGGAAGCTTCGAGCGAAAAGAAGTCTCAGGCGATACTTGAATTCGGGAAGGAGCTTGCTAATAAGGTTTAGCAATATATGGATAAAACTCTTTTACGAAATTTCTCTATAATAGCCCATGTCGATCATGGGAAGTCGACCCTCGCCGACCGGATCCTGCAGTTTACCGGGGCGATAAGCGAGCGGGAGTTCCACGACCAGATCCTTGACGATATGGACCTGGAGAGGGAGCGCGGTATAACTATAAAGGCGAGCGCTGTGCGGATAAATTACACGGCCAAGGACGGCAAGACTTATGTTCTTAACCTTATAGATACTCCGGGCCATGTCGACTTCACTTATGAGGTATCGAAGTCGATCGGCGCATGCGAAGGGGCGCTCCTCGTCGTCGACGCAGGGCAGGGAGTGGAAGCGCAGACCGTGGCGAACCTGTATCTGGCGATGGAGCATAACCTTCTGATAATACCCGTAATAAATAAGATCGACCTTCCTACCGCGCAGGTAGAAAAAGTTAAACATGAGATATCTACCATATTGGGCCTTGATGAGAGCGATATAATCCTGGCGAGCGCCAAACAGGGCATCGGTACTGCCGATATCCTTGAGGCGATCGTTGCCAAGATACCCCATCCTAAAGGTGAGTCGGCCAACCCGCTCCAGGCTTTGGTTTTCGATTCGAAATACGACGTATATAAAGGCGTCATCATACTAGTCCGTGTAATGAACGGCGTTCTCAAAAAAGGCATGAAGATCATGATGATGGCGAAGAACAGTACTTACGATGTCCTCGAGGTCGGCGTATTCAACCCGAAGGTGCAGCAGGTCGACGAGCTCTCGAGCGGCGAGGTAGGATATATTACATGCAATATAAGGGAGGCAAAGGAAGTTAACGTCGGAGATACGGTCACCGATTCCGAGAATCCGGCCGTGGCGCCGCTGCCCGGTTATAAGAAAGTCCAGCCTATGGTCTTCAGCGGTATATACCCCGCCAACAGCGCCGATTTCAGCTTGCTTAAGGAAGCGATAGAAAAATTAAGACTTTCCGACGCCTCGTTCGTTTTTGAGCTTGAAAAGTCCGCCTCTCTTGGTATGGGTTTCAGGTGCGGTTTTCTAG
The DNA here is from genome assembly GCA_041667225.1 of Candidatus Omnitrophota bacterium. Lineage (GTDB taxonomy): Bacteria > Omnitrophota > Gorgyraeia > 2-01-FULL-45-10 > 2-01-FULL-45-10 > JBAYFK01. The sequence goes on along the minus strand of JBAYFK010000021.1, from coordinate 10,832 downwards.
GACTTCTGCACATGGAGATAATAGAAGAGAGACTTGAGCGCGAATTCGACCTTAATCTCGTGATCACTACCCCTAGCGTTATTTATAAGATAATGAAGAAGAACGGGGAGATCATAGATATAGACAACCCGATGAAATTGCCCAACATGGCGGATGTAGAAGATACGGAGGAGCCGTATGTCAGGGCGTATATAATATCTCCGAAAGATTCTATCGGCAACATACTCGAACTTTCGGAATCGAGGCGCGGCTCGTATGTCTCTACGGAATATCTGGATGAGGATAGGGTCCAGATCATATACGATATCCCGTTGTCCGAGGTAATAGTCGATTTTTATGACAGGATCAAATCTATAACGAAAGGCTACGGCTCGCTAGATTATGAGCTGCTCGATTACAGGCCTACGCAGATAGTGAAGCTGGATATCCTGATAAACGGAGAGGTCTACGACGCTTTTTCATCGATAATATTCAAGGACAGGGCATACGCAAAAGGAAAAGTTATAATAGAAAAGCTCAAAGAGACTATACCCAGGCATCTTTTCCAGATAATACTTCAGGCGGCCGTCGGAGGGCAGATCATAGCGCGCGAGACGATCAAGTCCGTCGGGAAGAATGTTACCGCCAAGTGTTATGGCGGCGACATAACGAGAAAAAGAAAGCTTTGGGAAAAACAGAAGGCCGGTAAAAAACGCATGAAACAATTCGGCAAGATAGAGATACCTCAAGAGGCGTTCTTCGCGGCTTTAAAAGCACAGTAGAAAGGCGTATATGAACAGGCAGATCAAAGGGCAGTTCAGGGAATGGACGGAGTCGATCATAATAGCGGTGGTGCTCGCTCTCATCATCAGAGCGTTCGTAGTACAGGCCTTCAAAATACCTTCAGGGTCTATGATACCTACCTTTGAGGTGGGCGACAGGATATTCGTCAGTAAATTCATCTATGGCGCCAAGATCCCTTTCACGGACTTCAGGCTTCCAGCGGTCAGACAGCCTATACGCGGCGATATAATAGTCTTCAAGTCTCCGGAGACGCCCAAGAAAGATTTTGTAAAGAGGCTCATAGCGCTGGGAGGCGAGACGGTCGAGATAAAGGACAGCAGTATTTTTATAAACGACAAGATGATAGATTCTCCTTCCTCGATACGGGCCATCACTTATTATAATGTAGGCGATTACGGCAGGGAGGGCGTTCCCGTAAAGGTCCCGAAAAACGCGTATTACGTTCTCGGTGATAACAGCGGCAATTCCAGGGATTCCCGTTATTGGGGATTTGTGCCGGAGAAGAATGTGATCGGCAAAGCGATCCTGATATATTGGCCGCTTAACAGGGTGAGGATAATAAAATGAACCTGGCAAACAAGGTCACTATCGCGCGTATAATAATGATACCTTTTTTCGTGTCGTCCATAATCTATGCTCGCATGGACCTGGCTCTTTTATTTTTTGCCATTGCCATAATCACCGACGGAGTTGATGGTTTTATTGCCAGGACTCGCAACCAGAAGACTCAGCTCGGCACGATACTTGATCCTGTCGCGGACAAGCTCCTGCTCATGAGCGCCTTCATATGCCTGTCTATCGTAAAGAGCGTTCCGGACGGCATAAGACTGCCTCCGTATGTGCCGATCGTAGTCATATCGAGAGACGCTATAATAGTGCTGGGCTCGATACTGGTGTATGTGATCAGAGGGAGCCTGAAAGTTGCACCGTCCGTTGTAGGAAAGATAACGACATTTTTTCAGATGATGACCATTGTAAGTATCCTGGTCCTTTTCCCGCATTCATATATCGTATGGAATATCGCTGTAGTATTGACCGTTATTTCCGGCATCGACTATGTGATAAAAGGGAGCAGGCTCTTGAGCGATAACCATCTAACGGCAAAGGGATAGATATGGACATAGCATTCTACATTGCATTTATACCGGCTGTGCTTTCGGCGTATCTTATAGGAGCAATACCTACGGGATACATTATGGCCAGGATATTCAAAGGCGTCGATATACGGCAATTCGGATCGAGCAACATGGGCGCGACCAATGTTTACAGGGTTGTAGGCAAGCTTCCGGGGTTCGTTACGCTTGTTCTCGATGCGTTAAAAGGCGTTTTGGTCGTAGCCGTTATAGCCGTATATACCTATTCCTTTGTGGATACGCTGGACTACAATTTTTATAGATCATTGCTCGGGCTGATAGCCATTTGCGGCCATATTTGGCCCGTGTTTCTAGGGTTTAAGGGCGGAAAAGGAGTAGCAACAACCATAGGCGTATTGTCTATAATTGCGCCCATACCTCTTATTCTCTCTTTGCTAATATGGCTCATCATATTTCTTCTGACAAGTTATGTTTCTCTGGCATCTATCATTTTTGGCATATTCCTACCGATCTTCTCGGCAGTATTGAACGAATCGATCTATATAACCATTTTTACTGTAACTATATGCATTATAAATACTTATAAACATGATTCTAATATTAAAAGGCTCCTGAAAGGCGAAGAGAATAAGACTATACTGGGGAAAAAAGGAGCAAAGTAAGTTAGTATTCAAAAAAGGTACATTTAGATGCTTGACACTGTAAATTGCGTAATGTATACTTAAACTGCAATAAGGGAATTTTTTTTGAAACGAAATTAAAATGTTTTAAAAAGTCTTGTGAGAGGTAATATGCGAGAAGTCTTATATCGAAACCTCACATCAGCAGCAAATAGGAAAAAAGACATCTTCTTGAGGGAAGTCTTCGAGAAAAATGGAGTTGTCGCGAAGACCGAAAGAAGATGTTTATATTTTATAAAGGATGTAAAGCGCCTTGAGAACAAGAATGACTTCCAGAAATGGCTGGATGTACAGAATGGGGGGGTAGACAAGAAGAAGCATTTTTACGTATTTAAAGAGCATAATGACTGCCTCGGCGAGGATAAGCTGGTATGCAAGATCGCCGGAACGTTCTACGCGATGGCGGACAGGTGCCTTTATACGATAGCTTTTCTTCATTCGTTCAAGGTGACTTTTATGAAGGTGTCGTTACCATAAATGGGAGGGGTAGATTATGCCATACATCGCAACAAGAAGGCTTTATCATATCGTAGGTAAAAAGATTTCGAAGTTCCTGTCGTATAGAAAGGCTAAAAAAATATATAATGAGATAAACCGCGATATGGCGGCCGTTGAATTACGGTTCGTCAGATCGAAACTCCATCACGCCTGATAGGTCAGGCGATCCACGAAAGGGGATGCGTCATATTGAGCCCCGCAGCGTCAAGCGTTCGTTTGATGCTGCGGGGCCTTATTTTTAGCTCTCCCTATAATATTAATATAACTATATAGAGAAATGGCCCCTTTCCTTGACAATGGGCATGATATATGATATACTTTCGAAGTTTAACCCCAAAAAGGCGGTCATGGATATAGTGAATCATATAAACTGGGTAGATGTTCTTGTCGCAATCCTTTTAATAAGAATAAGTTATGTCGCTTTTCAGGAAGGGTTCACGCACGAGGTATTTCCGCTTGTCGGCAGTATCATCGTTATCGTCACCAGTCTCCATTGGTATATGACATTGGGGGATCTGATATCCCGGACATTCTTTAATCTTCCGGTGCAGGTTACGGATTTTTTAGGTTTTCTGATCATTGCGCTGGCGGCGAACATTATCGTCAAGCTCACGAGCGGTCTTCTGAATAAGATCGTGAAGATGCAGTGGCATCCTTTGATAGAAAAATTCGGGGGCCTTATACTGGGCATTGCCAGGGCGTCGGTTGTAGCCAGCCTTGTGCTTGCGGTCCTGGCCCTCACGCCGCTGCCGTATCTCCAGCGGTCGATAAGAGACAAGTCTTTGACGGGAGTATATTTTTTACGGATAGGGCCGAGTATATACAGTAAAGTTGCCGGCTTTCTGCCTGTTATGAAGGCCAGCAGGGAGTCGCTGATGAGTAATCTGCTGTTGGATAAGCCTATATCCTCTAAAGCGGTAAAGGTAGATAAAGAACCCGCCGAGCAATAAAAATAAATTGGCATGATTGGAGGATTTGATGAGGTTGATCGACATATATAACCTTGCTATCAAAAAAGGCATAGATAAAGATCCGAGATCCGCGGTTGTGATACAAAAAGCCGTCTCCGGAAAAAAGAAGGAATACCGTAAACTTAAAGGCGTCGACAAGTCGAGCTATGACACCGAAAGGCTTCGCAATCCTTATGCCGATACCCGGATCCTTTTTGGCGATCCATCCAAAGATATCAAGACGATCATGGTCGGCATCGATATGGAGTCGAACGAGCTTCTGGCTGCAGACAGGCTGAACGAGCGGGGCGCGGGCGTCGACCTGGTCATGGCTCACCACCCTGAGGGGATAGCATGGTCAACGCTTTATGATGTGATGCATATGCAGGCGGATATCCTTGAAAAATTCGGCATACCCGTCGAAGTGGCGGAAGACCAGATGAAGGACAGGATAGGCGAAGTATCCAGGTCGCTCTCTCCGTCAAATCATTTTCGCAGCGTCGACATGGCAAGGCTCCTTAATATGCCGTTCATGTGCGTACATACACCGGCGGATAACCATGTTCAGGATTATCTGCAGAGACTGTTCGACAGGAAAAAGCCGAAAAAACTTTCGGAAGTAATGTCAATTTTGAAGGCCATACCCGAATATGTCGACGGCCTTAAGAAGAACGCGGGCCCGAAGATATTGATAGGTGAGCCAGATAAACCGGCAGGAAAAATATTCATCGATATGACCGGAGGCACCGAAGGCTCGAAGAGGATATTCGCGCGGCTTTCTCAGGCCGGTGTGGGCACGATAGTCGCGATGCACCTTGGAGAAGAACATTATAAGAATGCGAAGACCGAACACATAAACGTGGTGATAGCCGGGCACATTGCGAGCGACAATCTCGGGCTGAACCTTCTTTTAGACGAGATCGAGAAGAAAGAAAAGTTCAATATCATACCGACATCGGGGTTCATCAGAGTGAGAAGGTAAATGGCAATACCTGAAAATTTGATAGATACGATACAGGAAAGAACGGATATCGTAGAAGTAATATCGCGCTATGTGCCTTTGAAAAAGGCAGGACGGAATTATAAAGCCCCGTGCCCTTTTCATCATGAAAAAACGCCTTCGTTTGTCGTAAGCCCCGATAAACAGATATACCATTGTTTCGGCTGTGGAGCGGGAGGGAACGTATTCTCGTTCCTGATGAAATTTGAAAATTTGGAGTTCCCGGAAGTCATAGAGATGCTGGCTGAAAAGGCGGGCGTCGTGCTTCCCCGTTCAGGGTCCGCGAACAAGGAAATGGTTACGCTGGCCAACCAGCTGTATAAGATAAACGATCTTGCGGCGCAGTTTTTCCAAAGTTCGCTGGCGAATAACGCCCAGGCCAAAGAGTATCTCAGCCGCAGGGGCATAGGCGATGAGACGGCGAAGAAGTTCCGTTTAGGATATGCGCCGGACGGATGGGATGGGCTCTTAAATTTCTTTAAAAAAAATGGGATAGGCCCGGAGATCCTTGAGAAGTCAGGACTCGTAATACCCAATGACCGCGGCGGTCATTACGACAGGTTCAGGCACAGGATAATATTCCCTATCATAGACCTGAAAGAAAAGATGCTCGGTTTCGGCGGCAGGGTGCTCGATTCAAGCCTGCCTAAATATTTGAACTCTCCCGAGACGGCGGTCTATTCCAAGGGCAGAAACCTGTATGGGCTCAATTTCAGCAGGGAAGCGATAAAGAAAGAGGGGTTCGCCCTTGTAGTAGAAGGGTATCTCGATTTTATAATACCGTACCAGGCGGGCGTAAATAATCTGATTGCGACGCTGGGGACTGCGCTTACTCCCGACCAGGTCAAGCTTCTTAAGCGTTTTGCAGGCACCGTCATAATGGTCTATGATCCGGATGAAGCCGGAGAGGCGGCGAGCCTGAGGAACATGGATATATTCATAAGCGAAGATGTAAATGTTTATGTCGCGGAACTTCCGAATGGTATGGATCCGGACAACTGTATCCAGAAGCTTGGGACAGAAGAATTTTTAAGGATAGTGAAGTCGGCGAAGAACCTTTTTGATTACAAATTGGAAAAGCTTTCCGCCAGATTCAATATAAAGACGGCTCATGGCAAGGCCGGTATCGCAAGCGAGATGCTGCCGACGTTAGCCAAGATCAATAACGCGGTGCTGAAATCGAGCTTAATAAAGAAACTTGCCGAGAAGTTGTCCGTAGACGAAGATTCGATAAAGTCCGAGCTGAAGAAGGTGAAGCCGGACTATAGCGCCAGGGTAGCCGTTGCGGCCTCTCCGGTTCCTGTCAGGAAACGTTCGACGGGCGCGGAGGAGATGCTAGTTGCGCTTATGCTCGAAGGAGGCCAGTTCGTAAAGAAGGTGAAGGAAGAACTTTCGGCGGATGATTTCAAAGATCCGTCCGCAAAAGATGTCGTGAAAGCCATATTCGATATGTCTGAGCTGGGAAAAGAGATAAATCCGGCAAAGCTTATTAACCACATGAACAATGACGGCGCCTCCGCCATTCTGATATCGGAGGCTGTGAACCTGTCAGAGATGAAGGGCGACAAGGAAAAGGCGCTCAGTGACTGTATATCCAGAGTAAAGAATGACAATGTAAAAAGCAGGCTCGAAGAACTTCGTGCAAAGATAAAAGAGGCTCATGATTCCAGCGATGAGGAGATCCTGAAGAGTTTAATGGCGGAGTACGGCAGCCTCATAAAAAACAATAAGGTATAAATCGATGAAGAATAAGAAGAAGATGGACAGAAAAAAGAGATACGGGTCTCCGGCCCTGAGATCTAAAGTACCGTTTAAAGGCCCGCCTCCCGCAGGGAAGCCGGGTAAGAGCGGCGCTATGCCCGAAACGGGGGATGTGGCCAAGAAGAAGATGTCGAAGGGGTTGTCGGACCTGATAGCTCTTGGCAAAGAGAAGGGGCACCTGACGTTCGAAGAAGTGAACAACCTTCTCCCTGTAGATATCGTTTCATCCGAAGAGATCGATGAGATACTGGGCATATTGGGCGAGGAGAACATCAAGCTGGTAGACAGCGAAGAGACTTCCTCTAAAGAGCCGCTTGCAGACGAAGAAGCAGCGCCTGTGCCTGCGGAGACGCCTGAAGAGGAGGAGAAGAAAGAGCCTGTTGTTAAAGAGGTGGGCGCATCAAGGGCGACCCAGATAGATGATCCCGTCAAGATGTATCTCAGGCAGATGGGGCAGATATCGCTCCTTACGCGTAAAGAAGAGATAGAGATAGCCGAACGTATAAAATATTCCGAAGGGCTCTTCAGGGATGCCGTGTTCGATCTCAGCCTCTCTAAACATGAAGCGCTAGATATCCTGCACCGTATACTTGAGAAAGAGATAAATCCTGAAGAGTTCCTCAATGTAGACCCTAAGATAAAAGAGTCGAAGCTGAAGAAGCGCCTGGAGCGCCTTGTGGAGAACCTCAAGAAGGCGCGTAACAGGGTAGCCTTAGCGAAGGCCGTGAAAGACGCCAACCTCTCGATGTCCGTCATCGAGGAGATCGTAAAGAAGATGGAGGGCTATCTAGAAGAGCTCGGTAAGATGGAGAGCTCGCTCTCGAAAGCAAGAAAGAAACACGCCCGCGATGACGTCAAGAAGATATTGAGCCGTAAGACTAAAATTGAGAGAGATTTCGGCGAGCCGATCGATGCGGTAAAAGAAAAATTCAAATTGATCAAGGCTCTCGAAGTCAAGATGAACAAGAATAAAAAAGAACTTGTCGCTGCCAACTTAAGATTGGTAGTCAGCATAGCGAAGAAATATACGAATAGGGGCCTCTCTTTCCTCGACCTTATCCAGGAGGGTAATATCGGGCTTATGAAGGCTGTAGATAAGTTCGAATATAAGAGAGGTTACAAATTCTCGACCTATGCGACGTGGTGGATACGTCAGGCGATCACGCGTTCTATCGCTGATCAATCCAGGACGATCAGGATACCCGTACATATGACGGAGACGATAAATAAACTTATCAGGGTGTCCAGAGCCCTTGTACAGGAAAACGGCAAGGAGCCTACGCCCGAAGAGATAGCGCACAAGATGAGGATGCCGGTCGATAAGGTAAGAGGCATTCTTAAGATAGCTCAGGAGCCGATATCGCTGCAGACGCCTATCGGAGACGAAGGGGATACGCATTTCGGGGACTTCATCGAAGATAAGCGCGCCGTGTCACCGGCTAACGCTACCGCATACTCCATGCTTAAGGAAGAGATGGGAGACGTCCTCGATACGCTTACCGAGCGCGAGAAGAAAGTTCTGCGTTTACGGTTCGGCATAGGGGATGGTTATCCCAGGACCCTTGAAGAGGTCGGAGAGGTATTTAAGGTCACCAGAGAGCGCGTGAGGCAGATCGAAGCCAAAGCATTACGTAAATTGAGACATCCTACAAGGGCGCGGAGACTTAAAAATTTCCTGGCCATGGGTATCGCTGAATAAAAGCATCATTGAACTCTGTTTGTTTTTTTGATATAATTAGCACTTCAAATTTTGTCATAGATATTTGTTTCGTTTTGATAAGGTATTTCGGCAGCTAAGTTTAAGGTCCTTCAGCGCCTACAATGCTCCTATTCGTCGCATTGCTTAACGGCGCTTCAGGATCGAATTTGCTGTCGCAAATTCGGGCCTATAGCTCAGCCTGGCAGAGCAGGAGACTCATAATCTCTTGGTCCAAGGTTCAAATCCTTGTGGGCCCACCAAATTCTGCGGATCGTTTAACGCCGCTTCAGCATCCGATTTGCTTTGCAAATCGGGCACTTAGCTCAGTTGGTTAGAGCGTTGCGCTCACATCGCAGAGGTCAGAGGTTCAACTCCTCTAGTGCCCACCAGTTTCTGTAGTTTGACCGTTGTGCGTCGGATATGAAATAAATCATCAGGTATCACAACCGCACCGAAAGAAGATAAAACTTATGTCGAGTCAGCCAATGGTAAATCTTGAAGAGCAGGTAAAATTACTTGTAGAGCTGCAGGGTATAGACACGCAGATATATAAGTTGAAAAGGGATATAGAAGCTATACCCGAAGAGCTAAAGGTCATTGAAGATAAATTTAAAGAAAAGACTATTGGTCTAAAGAATGCCGAGGATGAGCTTAAAGCGCTCCAGCTTAAACGGAAATCGAAAGAACTGGACCTTGAAACTAAAGAAGGCGCGATAAAGAAACAGCAGTCGCAGATGTATCAGGTGAAGACGAACAAAGAATATACGGCCCTTGATATGGAGATCTCGCGGCTCAAGGCGGACAATTCGCTTATCGAAGAAGAGATCATTAAGATACTCGATCAGATCGATGCGCAAAATATTAGCATAGCGAAAGAGAAAGAGGCTCTCAAATCGCAAGAGGCGGTATTTAACGAAGAGAAGAAGAAAAAGACCGACGAAATGAAGAAGATGGAGGCCCAGCTCGAAGGCATTAAAGCGCAGAGGAGCGTGTCGGCCGAAAAGGTTGACAAGAAGATCCTCCAGAAGTACGAGAGGATCCTTGCCAATAAAGATGGTCTGGCTGTCGTACCTATCGCCAACCAATATTGTCAGGGCTGCTTCCAGGTGCTCCCTCCGCAGGTCCAGAATGAAGTCGGGATGAAGACTAACCTGGTGATGTGTGAAAACTGCTCGAGGATACTCTATTTTGAAGGATAAAAATCTCTGTTTGTATATAGATGGAGCGAGCCGCGGCAACCCCGGGCCGGCCGGTATAGGAGTGGTGATACTAGGCGAAGACGGGGAGAAGATAAAAGAAATATATAAGTATATCGGTACCACCACCAACAATGTTGCCGAATATAACGCTCTTCTGTACGCCCTCGACGAAGCTTTGATGCTGAAAGCGGACAACGTGGTACTCAACCTCGACAGCGAACTTGTAGTGAAGCAGCTTAACGGCGAGTACCGTGTCAAAGACGCCTCCATGAAAATGTTCTTCGAAAAAGCGCTGCACATATTAAAAAGTTTCAAGAGTTTTGAGATCAATCATATAGACAGGGAAGATAATAAAGAAGCCGATAAATTGGCCAACAAGGCCATAAATCTGGCGGGCCTGGCATAACCGTTCTTTGATCATAGGAATATTTCAGCAAACCGGGTGATCGCTCCCGCCTTCAAGCGGGGGAGGAAAGTCCGAGCTCCAAAGAGCAACGTAGCGGCTAACGGCCGCCCGCCGGAAGGTGAGGACTATCCCTCGCGTCATGCGCGAAAGCAAGTGACGCTCGGGATCATCGCCGATGCGCAAGCAGAAGCGATGAGAGCCACAGAGACGAGTCAGATATTGCGCAAGCGGTATCTGGGTGAAACGCGGCAATCTCTACGCGGAGCAAGACCAAATAGGTCCCGATTCGAAGTTCCAGGAGTTGCTCGCTCCTACTGACAATCATCAGTATCGGGACGGGTAAGGTCGCTCGATCCCGCTAGTAATAGCGGGACCAGATAGATGATCGCCTCATTCCGTTAATAGCGGGATAAGACAAAACTCGGCTTACAGGTTTGCTGATAGTTTAAAAAAATAGGACAGTAATTTTACTGTCCTATTTTTTTGTCTTCCAGCCCACGGCAGGCGTTTACTTTTGGGTGTTGCTTCCGCTTGCCGCAAATTTAGATTAGGCATCTAAATTTGCTGTTGTAAAATTTACGATGGTAAAGCTTATATCGCCCCGATGTATCGTAAATTTTAAAAGTCGCTTCAGCAAACACCCAAAAGTTCCGACATCTGACGCAGCATATCCTGCAGAAACTCCTATATATACTGGACAAGTTTATACTTAAAGATTTTGTGAGCGGAATTCGAATTTTTTCGGCATACTGGGGTTAATGT
>JBAYFK010000020.1:0-12787 GCA_041667225.1 Candidatus Omnitrophota bacterium | reverse complement strand
CCGATGATGCCGTATTTGATACCGTTGATCGTCACCGCATCGGTCGATTCACCCGTTACGCTGATAGCGGCGGTAGTGTCCTTCACATACCTTACCTTAGAGGAACCGTCGCCTTTAGGTATCTTCACATAGCCGGCAACGGCGGGTACGGTGGACGGTGTCACGGAATTTACGCCGGTGTACAGGTTCCCGTCATCCTTCAGATAATAGGTCACTCCGTCTATATCTACTGCCTCGGCTGCCTTGGTTGTCACGGCGGGCGATTCAAGATCGAGTTTGATCAGCTTACCGGTCGTAAAATCTCCTACCACGCGGTAGTTCCTGCCGTTTACGGATGCAAGGCTGCCGGCGGCGCCGAGCACTATCGGGGCATTTTCGCCTCTCGTAAGGCTATATGTGCCGGCCTCGTTCTTTATTTCGTATTCGAACCCGCCGATCGATATGACGCCTTCGCTCACGGTCTTACTCAGTACGTTAAGAGAAGTGGCCGGCGTTATCACCTCGGCCGGGGTCTCTACCGTCTTCTTGACATATGTAAGAGTTACATTGCCGGTCACGCTATCCGTCGCTACTTTGAATGTGTAATCTACAAAGCTTACTATCTCCTCTGTGGGGCTGATCCAGCGGCTCTTGTAAATATTAGTGCCGTCGCTGAACTGGTGCGTCGGCTTCGGTATGCCGGGTATATCGGTCACGCGATACTGCACTCCGCGATCCCTCATGCCGGAATACTGGGTAACGACCTCTATGACCTGGTCGGCCGTCGGCACATTGGACTCGCCTTTAAGCACTATAGAAACTTTACCGTTATTGTCCGTCCATATTCCATATTGATATCCGTCTATCGTCACCTCATCGCCGCGCGCATTAGACTTGTAAGCGGTCCCTTCCGTCGTATTCATGAATGTATAAGTATCGTCGCTGTTCAGTTTAACGAACATCAGATCGGTGCCGACGCTTATAACGTCGAGGGAAAGTTCCTTGGAAGAGGTCTCTTCTCTCACTATCACATTGCTTGCGGAAGGCGTCAGGCGGTATACAACGCCGTTTATGTCCACATATTTGTTGGTAAGGATATTGTAACTCTTATACGAAGAGGCGCCTTTCGTGAAGGTGTATATCCCGAGCGACTCGCTGACCGAGTATGCATCGCTTCCTATTGTGACCGATCCAGCCGCTGAAATAGTATCTATGTAAGCGCGGGTAAGCTTTATCACACCGTTCGTCGTGTAATCCCCTACCGCTATGTCGTACACGATACCCGCTATATTGACCTTATTGGTCACGGAATTGGAGATGAGAGTATTCAAACCGTCGCTGAATACGAATCTGCCGGTGGTAGCATCTCTCCATACCTCGAAGCGCTTATCCTGGACGGTCACAACCGCGCTGCGGGCCGATCCGGATGTTTTAGGTACGAAGGCAATGCTCACTATGCCGGTAGCGGCATCCTTGGCTATCTTGTAATTGAATCCGCCTATAGCGACCATCCCGTTATCATCTGTTATATATTCGGTAACGCCGTCGTTCACCGTAAAGAGCGCTGTATCGCCGCGGCTCTGGACGGTGTATTTCTTTCCGTCTATCGTAAATCCGTCGCCGTATGCCACGTCGCTGGCCTTCGCCTTTTCGACGAGCATCATCCTGCCCGTCTCCTGGTCGCGGGTAAGCGTGAAGTGCCTGCCTTTGATGGTCACGTCGTTGCCTGAAGCAAGGCTTGAGGTCGAGACGCCGTCCGTAACCGCATAAGTGGCATCTCCGGTGAGATCGAGTATCTCAAGGTCTTTCTCGGATATGCCGACCTCAAAGAGCGCTATGATCTTATCCATGAGCGCCTGATCCGCGGAGGTGATCTTATGGTCCCCGTCAAAGTCGACTGCGGAAAGCGCTTCTGTGTAGCGGTCGCTGTCTATGCTGTTTATGTAGCCGTCGCCGTTAAAGTCCATAAGATAGTGGCCTTCGCCGGAATAGCTGTCGCCGACGTACGTGTAGGCCTTCTGGGCTATGTAGTAGCGCGCGATCTCGGTTATCCTGTCCTTATCCGTACCGTTGAGCTTACCATCCAGGTTAGTATCGTTCTCGTTCAGGATATCTTTAAGGCCGTCTATATCGTTCTCATCTATCTTACCGTTGTTATCCAGGTCGCAATTGACGTTCGTTGTATAGTCCGCCGTTCCGGTGATCACAGGCAGCCCGTCATTGGCCTCTACTACGCTCTTGATCCTGTTCACATCTGCAGAATCGACGGATCCGTTCTCATCTATATCGTACGTCCCGTACGTATCTATGGCCAGGCCGTCATAATATTCTGTCAGCAGGGTAGCGTCTGCGGTCGTGATAGTGCCGTCTCTATCGATATCGAAGTTCGCGAAGCTGATGCCGGACCTGTTGACGTAAACATCTTTGACCTGTATCCCGTGTGTCGGCGATATGTTCTTGAACTTAAAGGTGATGACCTTGTCTTCGCCCTTCGTAAGGTTGAGCCTTACCTTTCCTTCTTCATAACGGCCTTCGGACGATGATACATTGAACGAACCGAAATAATCGCCGTCGACATAAGCCCATACAAGGTAATTGAAATCTTCCGGAACTTCCTGCCCTACGATATTCCTGGCCGACAGGCCCACATAGTATTTACCCGTCTCTTCTATATCCACCGTATAGGAGATCTCTGCGTCTTTTGCTACGGATGTCAAGGTCTTGTGGTCAGGCGATCTTTCGAAGTCCGCATACGTGTAGTCCAGCGACTGCGCATATTGCCTGCCGCTCAACACGCTCTCTCCGTCCCTGGACCCTTCACCCACTCCGTCAGGCCACAGGCTGGACGGCGTATGCACACCGTCATTCTCGTATGCGCCGGGCCATATCTCTTCTACCATGTGCCACGTGAGTTCTACATCGGCGCGGTCGATGATGCCGTTATCTCCGGATACGTCATAGCTTGTGTCGCCGTAATTCGCATAACTGCGCGATATTATCTCCCAATCATCGCCGTCTACATCATTGTCGTTATCGACATCGGCCTTCGCCCAGGCGTCCTGGATGAACTTCCTTGGATTGTTTATATTGGCTGAGCCGGCGTACGTGTAATATATGCTCATGAGCTGCGAAAGGTTGGATATCCACTTATAATCATTGTCATCGATCAGTCCGTCCTGCGTAAAGTCAAAGAGCCCGTCCTTCTTCTGGAGGGCATCCAGGAATTCGTCAAGATCGCTCTGGGTGATTATGCCGACCTCAGTCGTGTATTGGTATGCGAGGGCCGGTATCGCTGTAGAACCGTACTTACCGGCGTTGCGCGCGGCTTTTCTCACGTCGTACTCTAGGGCCTTTGTCTGCAGATAGCTGTTCCTGGCATAGGTCGCGATATCCTGCAGCTCTTCCGCTGTCATCGGCATGCTGCCTCCGGATATCACCGGCAGCGCCTCTTTCAGGGACTTATAATCTTCAAAGTTGATGATACCGTTACCGTTCATATCGGCGCGGTCGACCTGGGTCTGGATGGCCATATTCGCTTCGATCATCTCGAGATCATCCTCGTCCACCATGCCCTCGCCGGTCACATCCGGTTTCGGCATCTGGGTGAGGACTATCTTGCCGGTATTGTCTTTAGTAACGCGGTAGAAATAACCTTCGATCAATATGACATCCAGGCCGTCCTTCTTATTGCTGGCATAGATCTTCTTTGTGACTGAATCGGTGAACCTGTAATTAGTGCCGTCAAACTTAATATCGTACGTTCCGTTCAGTATCGATATGGACTTATCGAGCAAGTCTATGCTTCCGTTCGCGTTCGCTTTCACCTTATAGAGAGTCCCGCCCATGTCTATCTCTCCGGTAAGGTCTGACGTGCGTTCAGCGCCCGTGGCCGCGTCTATAAGGGTATATGTGCTATCCTGATTATGACGTATGCGATAGCTGACATTATTGAGGATCAGGCCGACTTCCGTAAGCGACGGATCCGTATTGACATCATACCTTACTCTGTAGAGGAAGCCTTTGATCTCCGCATAATAGACGTCTACAGGCTGTCCGTTGACATCGATAGTCTGCTTAGTCTGGAGGTACATATTATTGTCGGCATCGACAAAGTATGTCTTCGTATCGGGCGCAACCAGCCTGTGCAGTATGATATTGCGGTTGGGCACGATCGCCGTACGCTCTTCAAAGAGGAATGTGCCGTCAGCCATCCTGGAAACCCTGAAGAAGCGCCCTTCAATATTTTCGACCTTGTTGAGGGTCAGAGTATACGTCTTGGTGAGGCCGGCGTTCTTTATCGTCACCTTTGTCTTATCAGCGGAAAGTTCGGCGCTATAGACTTCCGAGAGCAGCACGACCTTCTCCTCGGCGAGCGTCACAACTCCATCCGCCGTCCTGGAGGCCCTGTAGAGCTTGTTATCCATCTCAAAGATACCGGCAGTGTTCGATTCTATGATAGAGCCGTCGGATATCTTGCCAAGGACATAAACACCTTTTGTCGTATTGAACCAGCCGCGATACAAGCCTGCGCCTACGGTGATAGTCTTCTCCGTAAGAACGATCGCGTTATTCGGCGTTGTTACGCCATATATGCGGCCGTTGATCGTCACTACCCCATTACGCGCTATGTACTGGTTCGTTGCCGGGTCTACAAAAGTATAGGACCCGTCGCCGTTGTCATTGACCGTATATGTTGTAGTGAAGAGGACGAAGGTGCGCTCAATGAGGTCTATCGTACCGTCCTGCTTAGCGACAACTTCATAATTGACCGTGCCGATCTTCACAACGCCGTCAACGGAAATATATGTGGAACCGTCGGAGACTTTCGTCAGCATCCATACGCCCGGACTCTGGTACTTAACACGGTAATCTGCCTGCGCTGCACCTACTTTAAGTATGCGCTCTGCCAGGACGACAGCGCTATCCTGTATACTGATGTCATACGCGTAACCGGCGAGCTTGATCACACCAGCGGCTGAGGTCGCTATGAGGTCCCTGTTGCCGTTATCGGTAAGAGTTATTGTGCCGTTTGTATTGTAGTCGACTATATAATCTGTGGTATACCCGCCCGAGACTACCTGTTTATATTTCTCGACAAGATCTATGATGCTGTCGGCCTTCACCATCACTTCATACTGCTTAGTGCCTATAGTCACTACACCGTTTATGCTCGTCGCTTCTGCCTGAGTCAAATTATTTGTAAAGGTATATGATCCGGGGCTGTTATAACGTACACGGTATATCGTCTTGGCGGCGCCAAGCTCTATATTCTTCTCTGTAAACATCGGCACGCCGTCCGTTACGGTAACCGCGTATTGATATCCGCCTATAACCGCAAGGCCGTTATTTACCGTAATTATCTCTACGGTATTCGCCTTATTCGTGAATGTGAGCTCACCCGTTACGGCCTGCCCGACAATATAAGTAGTTCCGTTAAAGACGATCTCTTTCTGAAGAACGGAAACGGTCCCATCAGCATTAGTATTGATCTTATACTCTACGCCTGCGGCGACTACCGTACCGTCAGCGCGTGAATTGTAGGATACGGACGTCTGCAGGGCGAAAGTACCGTCTGCGTTATCTTTTACGGAGTAGTAATCCATACCTACCAATATCTTCTTGGCGGTAAGCGTGAGCGCATGATCAGCAACCGATATGCCATAGACGCTGCCTTCTATCGTCACCAGGTTGCCTGTGGAAATTATCGGAGTATGGACCTTGTCGTCGAATATATAGTTGCCCGTAGCCTGATCTATAGATATCTCGTAGTTCGTTATGGTCCCGTCAGGATTCGTGACCGCGGTGCCGCGCTGGATGAATGCAGTAACGATATCGGAGGCGTTCCTTACGATCGCATAGTCGATGCCGGCGATAGTGACCGCGGAACCCGCGCTTGAGCTTGTATATATGGCGGCGGGTATAGCAACGTTTATAAATGTATAAGAGTCAGGAGCGTTATAGCGCACATAATATTGAGAACTGCCGCGCGCGATCGTCTTCTTGGTCAATATGCACGCCTGCTTATCCACTGAGAGCTCGTACAGGTACTCTCCCATTACAAACGTTCCGGCTTGCGTTGTATAAGAGGTCGACGGACTTATGATATCGGTAATAGTAAATACCTTGGTCGAAGGTTCATATGATACGTCGTACACATTCGTTCCATCAGTCGTGAACTTCTCGAACAGGCTGACAGTACCGTCCGCATTTGCCATGATCGTACATGGTGTATAATCGTCAAGAAGTATCGTGCCGCCAGTACCGGTGGTGTATTCATAGGCCTTATAACTGTAAGCATTTGTAAAGGTGTAGTTTTCCGCCCCGTTATAACGCACGTGGTACAGGTTACCGGCGATCGCGAGCATGCGCTCGGCCAGCTTGAGGCCGTTGTCCCTTATAGATATGTCATAATCGTGATCGGCCATTCTTATACGGTCAGCAGAAGATGTGTATATCGCGGCCGGCGTCTCTATGTTGGTAAGCGTATAGGACCTCGTACCCCTGTTGAACGTCATATCGTAGTCCGCGGAAATGCCTCCGCCGAGAGATACCGCCAATACTTTCCTGACGATCTCATCCTTCATGCCGTCAGCTGCAGGTATCACGATATAATCGATGCCTCCGAGCTTCACTATACCGCTGGCGGTAACATTGGTCGATTCCTGGGTAGCGGTATTGGTCACCTTGTAAGTACCGTCGCCGTTATCCTTAAGCTTATACTGCGCGCCGGCGAGCGAGCGTATATACTCGGTGAGGACCACCTTGTGATCGGCTATAGATATTGTATAGAGATAGCCGCCTATCTTTACGAGCGTACCCTTGGATGTGAAGGTCTTGTTCGATTCGTCTTTGAATGTATATTCATCGGTATCTTTGTCATACAAAACTACGTAATTTATATTATTTAAGATAAGGTTCTTTTCCACCACATCGACTTTTCCGTCCTTGGTCATTATGAGACTGTATTCTTTTCCGCCAGCTTTAAGGTCTGCGGTGATCACGGCTTCGAAGACATAGCCGTCAGCGGCATCATATTTTATACGATAGTCCGATCCTGCCAAAGTCAACGTATTCTCAGTCAACTTCACAGCGTTATTCTCAAGGCTTACGGTATACTTATAAGCGCCTAACTTCACGATGCCGGACTCGGATGTGCTGGTTACACCGTTGTCGTCGAATATATAGTTGCCCGTAGCCTGATCTATAGATATCTCGTAGTTCGTTATGGTCCCGTCCGGGTTCGTGACTGTGGTATTACTCTGAACTAATGTGGTAACGAAACCGGCAGCGTTCTTTGCGATCTCGTAGTTAATACCGGCTATTGTAACCGCGGAACCTGCGTCTGAGCTTGTATATATGGCAGCAGGTATAGTGACGTTGATAAAGGTGTAGGAGTCAGGAGCGTTATAGCGCACATAGTACTGCGAGCTTCCACGGGATATTGTTTTCTTGGTCAACACGCAAACCTGTTTATCTACAGAAAGTTCATACAGGTAGCCTCCCATGATGAACATCCCGGCTTGAGTAGTATAAGATGCAAATGGGCTTACAACATCTGTTAAGGTAAATACTTTGGTCGAAGGTTCATATGAGACTTCATATTCATTCGTTCCATCAGTAGCGACCTTCTTGAAAAGACTGACCGTACCATCCGCATTAACCGTAACCGTACATTCGATACTATCGTCGAGTAGTATTGTGCCGCCCATACCGGTTGTGTACTCATATGCTATATAGTTGTTCGCATTGGTAAATGTATAATTACCCGCGCCATTATACCGCACATGATACAGGTTACCGGCGATCGCGAGCATACGTTCCGTAAGCTTGATACCGTTATCCCTTATCGATATATCGTAGTCTTTATCGTCCATTCTTATGCGGTCAGCGGAAGAGGTATATATTGCGGCCGGCGTCGCTATGTTGGTAAATGTATACGCCCTAGTACCGCGGTTGAACGCTATATCATAGTTCGCGTAAACGCCGCTGATCGATGCTGCGAATACTTTCCTGATGATCTCATCCTTCATGCCGTCAGCTGCAGGTATCACGATATAATCGATGCCTCCGAGCTTCACTATACCGCTGGCGTCAACATTGGTGGGTTCCTGGGTAGCGGTATTTACCACATTATAAGTACCGTCCCCGTTATCCTTCAGCCTGTACTGAACGCCGCCCAGCGTACGTATGGCCTCGGTAAGGATGACCTTGTGATCCGCTATGGCCATCGTATACAGGTAGCCGTCTATCTTTACTAAAGACCCCTTTGATACAAATTGATCATCGGCCTCATCCTTGAAGGTGTATTCAGCGGTATCCTTATCATAAGAAACTATATAATTTTTATTATTGAGAATGAGGCTCTTTCCCACCGCATCGATCTTTCCGTCCTGGGTCATTATGAGGCTATAGTCTTGTCCGGCATCCTTAAGATCACCGGCCGATACGTTAGTGGTGATCACGGCTTCGAAAACATAACTGTCGTCAGCATTATATTTTATGTGGTAGACCGATCCGGCCAGCGTAACCGTCTTCTCGGTAACCTTCGCGGCGTTATTCTCAAGGCTTACGTCATACTTATAAGCGCCCAACTTCACTATGCCGGACACAGATGTGCTGGTTACGCCGTTCTTATCGGTAAAGATGAAGTTAGCGGCCGTCTTATCATAGGCTACCGTATACTGATCCGCTCCTACACGCAGGTCTTTCTTAAAGAGCTCAACAGCGCCGTCGGCAGATTCTTTTATAGAATAAGAAATGCCTCCAACCATGATCTCCGGCAGCGCGCTTGTCATAACCGTCTGGTTATAACGCGCTATAGCTATCTGTGAAGTACCTCCTGTTATGACATACCAGTTACCATTCGTTCCTCCGAGACGCACTCTGCCATACTGGTCGACGATAGCGGAATCCGCAGGATTGTCTATATTGGTGAACTTGTAGGCATTTGCGGTGAAATCAAACGTTATCTTATAGTTCGCGCTCGATGTATACGCGCCTATGAGCGCGACCTGCATGGAACCGGCCAGCGAAACGGTCGTATACGCTTTGGCGATCATGATATTGCCATTATTGTTCGAAACGGAATATGAGACGTTCGCCAGGGTGATCTGGTTCAGCGCATCCGTGACCTTCGTATCGAAAGCGTCTGCGGTATTCGTAAAGCGCAGGCGGCCCGTCGTCTTGTCTACTGTGATGACGTAGTTTGTAGAGAGTCCCGGCTGAGGCGTAAGCGTGATCCTGCCTACTGTCTGCAGATACGGCGTTGATGTGGCCGTATCTATAAAGGTATATAGGTTATATGCGCCTGCGCGCGAAACATGGTAATTGTTCGTCCCCATGGTGTATGTATTGGCGAGCGAAGAAGAGCTCTTTGCGCCGCCTTCATATGAAAGAGTGCTTGTGGTGTCAGGCGTCTCCGTGCTGGATGTCTTGATGGCGCCTTCTGATTCGCTGGCGCTTACCGGCTTCTCGATGAGCTTTATATCCTCTTTGCCGGCAGTCGTATCAATGACGATGTCGAAGAGCACCTCTCTTAAGACAACCTCTGTAAGGAAGCCGTTGCTCGTCGTGTAGTCGCCGGTCGCTACATCGGTGAACTCGTAATATCCGGGATCGTTCACCTTCTTCACATTATATGTGTAGATATCACCGCCTATAGATATACGTATCTGCTGGTTATATACGAGCGTGCTCCTGATGGGCTCCAGGGCCAGGCTGATGCTGCCATCGACGCTGTCGCGTATGATGTCATACTTCACGTCTTGACCATTTATATTGATCGTCGCCTTAGTCCCGGACACGGTTATTACGGGAGCGCCTGTATTGAGCGGAGTAAAGGCATATGAATACCCTCCGGTGATAGGCGTCGCTACCGCTTCATAAAATGCCTTCTTGAGCCCGGCGGATTCGTATTCGAACAGCACAACATTCTTCGTTACGAGAGTGCTCGATTTTATATAAGGCCTGAGTGTGATATTTTCATTCTCTCTAACTACTTCGAACATATCACCGTCATTAAGCGTGACTATAACGCGGTTGATCAGCCCGTCCGGTACGCTCTCTACTGTATATACAGAACTGGTCTTCCCGGGGATAGGTGTAAACGTGTAGATGCCTCCGTCAGGAGCTACATCATATGCAATACCTTTGATCTCTACTAGAGTAGACGCAGTATCGGTCACAGGCTCGGTCTTTTCGGCAAGATATATGAGCCCCTCGGCGGTCTTGTGCATAGTATACGTCTTGCCGCCTGCCGTGAGTATCGAAGGATCGGGTGTATTGTTTACGGTCACCGCTCCGCCGGCTGAACTGAGGCGCGTAACCGTGTAATCTCCGGCCAGTTCAGTGACCTGGTGGAAACCGTTGTCTACGCGGATGACGGAAATGTCCGGGGAGGTCCATGATGCGGCGCTCTCATAAAGCTTGGCCTTCCCATTGGCGTCGAACGCAAGCTTGTAAACAATGCCCGATATTGTAGCGGTCCCGTTGCCGTTATTCGTTACCGCCGGAGCGCCGGCAGTCAAAGGCGTAAATACGGCGTTCACGGTATTATCTCCGCTAACCTCGTACGCGTGCGTTCCTATCACTATCAGCCTGTAAGCCGGGTTCTCGACGCCCTTACCCTGGTTCTCCTCTATAACGATCTTACCGTCGGCATTCTTTGAAACCTTGTAGTATACGCCCTCTATCTGGAGCGCCTGTGCGGCGCCGGTGGTCGTGTATGTCCCTGTATGCCCCGGTATTACTTTCCCGAACACATATTCATTCCCTTCGCGTTCGGCTTTGAATATGTCACCCTGGATCTTAAGGAAAGAGCCGGGCACGCTGGCATTCGCGTCAACCTCTTTGAGGAGGGTCAGGACTTCTAAGCCGTCAAGGCCTACATGTGATGGGACGACGAGGTATTTATCGGTACCGACTATCACTATATTGGATCCGTTAATATTGTCGACACCTACTGAACCGGTCTGGGCTATAAGCGTATAGTCTCCGCCAACAACCTCCTGCGCTATCTTATATATGTTGTTGTCTATAAGGAGGAGTTTGCCGTCAGTTGTATAGGTCCCGGCAGCCGCTCCGTCCTTTGAAATATTGATGATCCCCTGGCCGTCCGGTGCGATATCAAAGGTCTGGCCGTTAAATACGAAGGAGCCTTCGCTCGACAGGACCTTCTCGCCGCTCGTACCTTCTTCCAATATGTAATACTCGCCGTTCCTCAGGGCCGTTACGTAGACCGTCTTATTGTTGGTGCCGACGTCTACGAACTTGAATACACGGCCTTCGGTCGGTATTCCGCCCTCGAATATGGCCAGGTCTTTGGTAGTCACAGCCCTGTCGCCGTTAAGATCGGCTACGAGGTCGACCCGCGTATCGCGCAGGGCAAGATCCCCGATGAAGAGAGATAGCGCCGGATTCTCGTTCTTCATCTCGGCGTCATTCGCCCAGACAAGTTTCAGGCTATGCACACCTTTGGTAAAGGATACGTTATTTAAAGCGCCTACGACAAGGTCTCCGGCAGGCGTCATCGATACCGTGACCTGTCCGACCACTCTCTCCCTATCCTGCCCGTCTTTGTCCGAAGTGTCGACTACATCGATCTTGAACGGAACTGTGGTATAAAGGCCCGAGGCTCTCTTGGCTTCCACATCGACCGTGAACGTGCCTGTATAATCAACATCAAAAGCGAATACAGCGGAACTTATATTGGCGTTTACGGAATAGCTGCCGTTCTCAAGATACGCGTTCATATCCATCACCAGGCCGTCAGCTTCATCAAGCATACCGTCATATGTCACATCGGAAGGTATATGCTTCCTGAGGACTATCTCTTTGCCGTCCGCCGTCTTAGAAACGACATAGTCCGTCGTCCCTATGATGACTGATCTGCCGCCCATGCGGGTCGTATATGATACGCCGGCGTCGCTTACGAATGTGACCTCTCCTCCGGCGGCCGTATACGCGCTATACATCGTTCCGGAGACATCTATCCTCTTGACGTCCTCGGCAGAAGTCTCGCGAGCGGGCAGATATTCGTTAAATACTATCTCGCCGCTTGCCGCATCGACCGTTATGTCATACCGTTTCATATCCTTTGTAATATACTGCTGGGCAACGGTAGTGTTATAGACCGTTCCGGCAGCGTCGATAGCTGTGAACGTCCCGTCAATGTTCTTCCTTACATAGAATGATTCCTGGGAGCCGTTCGCCTTTGTCAATGTCACCAGGCGCGACATGGCCTCTTCAGGCGCATACTGCTGCCACTGCCTGACATCGGCGCTATTGATTATTCCGTTCGCATCCAGGTCGCAAGCCATGTTGACACGTGAATCTCTCACGATTACGCCGCCCCACTGTATGGCGTCGCCGGCTGAGAACTCGTCTTTGTTTATCCAGGTAAGCGTTACCGTGTGCGGCCAGCTGCCGTATTCATGGATCGATTTTGTAAGGTCGCCGAGAGATATGACGTATTCGTTCCACTGCGCGGGCGAGTAGTCGACCTTCGCCAGGCCTGCATTCCTGCCGTCGATCGTAACGGCTATATCGAATTTGTAATCCGGATGGGCTACGCCCGTCCCCTTGGCTTTGACGACGAGGTCGAATGAAGCGTCGTCATACGGTATATTGAACTTGTACTCGGCTCCCGTCTCTCCTGATGATTCTGCCGTTACGGCCTCCGAATGGAGGTTCGCCATCTCTATCACATTGCTCGCATCAGCCATATCCACCACGCCGTCCATCGTCACATCGCTGGTCTTCCACTCGGAGAGCATGATAGCGTCGGTGCCGGCGTCGTATCCTATGATAT
>JBAYFK010000019.1:0-13221 GCA_041667225.1 Candidatus Omnitrophota bacterium | reverse complement strand
ATTATATGGACCGTGCCCGCGACATCGTTTTGAGTCTAATATGGGATACGTCGATACTTCCAGGTGCATATTGAAGCGGGGTTCGAAATATTCCAGCCTTTGGGCCTTCTTGGTCTCAAGCGTTCTTTTCTGCGGGCAATTGAGGCAAGGTTCGTTCAATCCGTGGACTATCGGATAACAGGTCTTGCCTACTAGTTCCCCAGGCTTCATCTTGAACAGGTCCGCGTATGCCTTATTGACCTGAACGAGTTTAAAATTTTTGTCTTGTATCGAAATAAGATCCGATATGGCATTAAAAGTCTTCTGCCATTGCTGGGACGTGACCGACAGGTTCTCCTCGGCATTCATGTGCCATTCAAGTTCAGACTCAAGGGCCTTGTTAGCCTTTTCCAGTTCCGCGGTACGCTTAGTTACCAGCGATTCGATCTTCGTTGTGTGTCCTTTGGCATTGAAGAGGTACGCGGCCGAAACAAACGCCAGCATAGCGCCTATTATCAGGATGAGCGGGGACCGGGTCCTCTCATATTTTTCCAGAAAAGCTAAATTGGGAGCGCATGTAACGAGCCATTTCCTGCCCAGAATATCCACCTCTCCGGCCCAATTTAATTCGCCGATCTGTTCCGCATCTTTTTTGGACCCGGTGGCGATTTTACGCAACCGCGGCATATGGAAATAGAGAAAGCGCTCTCCGGCTATGGCAGACATATCATAAAAACAGGTTTCTATGCTCACAGGGGTCATATTGCGAAAAGAGAGTTCTACGAGATTTTCGATATTCACCAGTATCGCCGCGAACCCGAAAATATTTTTCCGGCGTTCTTCTATAGTATTATGGGGCTTGCCGTTGACGTATATGGGAACGAAGATCTTGTGGCTATACCCTTTTTTTGGCTCCCTTATTACCTTGATCCTTCCGGTCGAGACCGGCTGGCCGGTATCACGCGCCCTCTTCATGGCCTCGTTATTGGCCGGGTCAGAGTCAATATTAAAGCCGAGCACCTTCTTACCCACATCGTACGGTACCGAATATTGGATCGGGAAATATTCCTTACGCTGGGGCGCTTTTACGAACTTGCCGGAGGCATCCAGTTCGGTAATTTGAAATCCGGGAGTTCCTTCGAGGAGGGCGACGCCTTCTTCATACGCCTTACGGTCGGGATCGGGTACACGGGGCATCCAATCTACAGAAGTGATATCCTCATGGTTCTTTATCGCGTTCTCTGCGAATTTGTTGAACTCGTCTTTCTCTACGGAAAAACTCGCCTCATAAAGGCCTTTTACAGAATAGAGTATCTCGAGGTTCGCTAAAATGTTCCTAGTTACGATCTCTGCAACATCGTTCGATAACGAGTGGAACTCTATCTTTAACCTGACCTTCTCCTGCTCACGCGCCATGGTGAACATGACGAAAGATATCGTAACACCCAGGCAAAAAACCAGAAAAGCCAGGACATACCTGTGAATATCGCCCCTGACCTTCTTTTTATCATACCGGCGTGAAAATAGATCCATCCATGCTCCGCTTTATCAGTTCCCTTACATGATAAGTTTTTTTATCTTGGTCAAAAGCAGCTCCAGGTCAAAAGGCTTTATAAAATAGGCGTCCGCCCCGCTCTTCGTAGCCTTTTCCCTGTCTTCCTGCTGGTCAAGCGCCGAAAGGATTATGATAGGTATGTTCTTGTACTTGTCGTCGAACTTCAGCATCCTGCATACTTCATATCCGTCTATCTTAGGGAGCATGAGGTCGAGCATTATGAGGTCCGGATGCTCATCTCTGGCCTTATCAAGCCCCTCCTGGCCGTCCACGGCCGTTACTACATCGTAGCCGTTTATCACAAGGCGCATCGATAGTATGCTTCTGATATCCTGGCTGTCCTCTACAACAAGTATCTTCTTCTGTCCGCCCATATCAGGATCCTTTTACTTGTTCCCGAAATGCTTTTTTCTTGTATCCGCAATAAAATTGAAAGTATCCATATCTTCTTCGGCAAGCATGAAGAGCTTGCTGCGTATGGCCTGGTCGGAAAGATCGTTCAACAGGTCGGTGTATATCTCCAGGTTATTCCTGAATACACTCTCCAGTTCAGCAAAATAGTTCGCGTAATCATCTTTAGTAAACATCTTTTTTACCTTTTAATACCTCGCTCCTGATCTGGTCGAGGATCTCTACATGTTTTGCCTGGGTTACCGATATGTCCTGGAACCTCTCTACTATGGCGGTCCTTTCATCGTTTGTCAATTTACTGAAGGAGAGTGATGAGGTGATATGCTTATTAAGGAGAGGAGCCGCTTTCTTTATAAGCGCTGTCAGTAGGTCCAGCTGCTTTAATAACGCTTCTTTTCTCAGCATCTACTTTAAAGCCTCCTCTAATCTATCCTTGTCACGCCGGGAAATGGTAGTCACTCCCAATACAGTTTCATATCCACCGAACCCCCTGGAAGAGGGAGAGTGTACTACGCATGCTTCAAATATGATCACTTCACCTCCGGACGGCAAATGGAGTTTTATCATCACAAAGCTTCCCGGGTCAAGCCGCTCTGGAAAAAACATGCCTATGCAGGCTTTCCATGCCTCCTCTGCGTATTTTTGCTTTCCCTCGAAGACCTTATAGTCAAATTTTATCCTCTTGGAGACATATTTACAAGCAATATCTTTAGCATATACCCCGTTAAAATAGAAGACCGAGGATAAGGCTCCGAAATAGTATAATGCCCAGAACCCGTTGACCAGTATCGCCTGATCCCTTTCGTAAATAAACCTGTTAACACCCCATACGACGGCGATAAAATTAAAGGCTATCATGGACATTTGAGGCCAGAGCTTTATGTAAGGCATTGCTTTTCCCTTGGTCTTAGACGTTACACCAAAGGTCGTCTTGACCCCTAACATCGCGGCCACCGCAGCCCGCACATATACAGAAAATGATATCATGCCCAGCAGCTGACCTAAAAAAAGGTCCTTAGCCCTGTAGCTTCGGCGCGTAAGCATCATATAAAAAACTCCGATGGAAAGGGCTATATAAGGAAGAAATGTCAGGAAGTATATTTCGGGATTCGAAAAGAATGACGGTATCTTGAACAGGATATAAGCTATAGGACATATCATCAGGAAGAAAAAAGCTACGCCTATCAAATAGTAGGTGCTTGACAACAGGTACTCCCACCACTGCGATATCCTAAGTGAGAACGGCTTTGTCAGGGCCCTCCATATAAGTTTACGGAATACCGCTATAGTGCCGGTGGCCCACCTGAATTGCTGGGTGAAATACCCGGCAAGGTCTTCGGGCCCTATGCCGAATGCGTATACATGGTTGTAATACAACGTCTTCCATCCTGAGGCGTGCAGTTTTACGGTCGTGGCGAAATCTTCTGTCACAGTCGATTCGTCCAAGCCCCCTACCGCTACAAGAGCTTCCCGCCTGAAGACCACATTAGTCCCGCAGCAATACATCGCGCCGCCGGAGGATTTCCCTTCGCATATATATTCGTAGAATACGCCCTGCTGGAACGCCGATCCGCGCGCAACCCTATTACCCTCTATGTTCGTATAAAATTGCGGTGTCTGCACAAATGAAAGCTTCGGGTCGCTCTCCATCGCCGGTATGAGCGCGTTCAAAAACTCGGGCATGGGCTGCTCATCCGCATCGAAAATAGCCACATATTTCTGGTCCAGGCTTTTGAGGCAGTCATTTACTATTCCCGCCTTCGCTCCGTGCCTGCTCTTGCGCCTGAACAATTTTAAATTATACTCTTCCGCAAGTTCTTCTGCTTCCTTAATATATTTATCATCGGAGCTATCGTCCAAAAAATATATCGTCTTGTTCTTATAGTTTAAGCCGTTCATCGTCATGAACGTATCGGACAGGATCTCCTTTGGTTCATGGCGGGCCGGGATCAGGATCGCTACGGCTGGATACTCTTTCAGCGCTCCATGCTCCGTCCCTTTAGCATCGGCCTCAGTCTTACGCCTTACAAGGATCCTGAAGATGTTCATTCCGTAGCCGGCGGCGTGCAGCAAGATAAAGAATTCACCGGACATAAGTATTATAGAGAATACTCTTTCGATCGTCGAATATTCGGCGGTCAGGAAAAGGCCGAGCCTGACGATGACGTATATCATCGTTACCATGAACGACAAGAATACGAAGCCGATCAGGAAATATTTTTTATTCAGCCGCGCTAATAACGACATATCTCCCTTTTTACTCTATCTTTTTTAAAATACGCACGCCCTTGTACGCCTCGGCAAATTTTACCCTGCCCTGGAAACCGCGGAAATTCATGCACGATCGCGCGATCTCCACTATACCCAGGTTCTTGATCCTGACCTTATTTATCTGCGAAGCATGGATCTTCAGTAATTTCAGTTTATTATTCACTATGGCGGTAACGTCCACAAAAATGTCCGGCTCAAAACCCTGGCTTGTAGGCGACTCGTAGAACATGACTTCTTTAATATGTCTGGTCGCTGATATACCCGCGTGAGCAGCAGCGCGGTGGTCCTGGTGAGTATCGTCAATATAGTTCATCAATACTATGTCGGGGGATGTCTTCTTTACCGTGTCTTCTATCTTCAATATGAGATCTCTATTATCGACCATCTCCGTATCCGTGAAACCTCCCCAAAAAAGCTTTTTCGCTCCGATATAAGCCGCGGACCTTTCCTGCTCTTTCATCCTGACCACGGGTTCACCGCCTACTCCTCCGGGGGTCAAAACGAGAAGGAAGACCTTGTGGCCTGCGCGGCTGTATTTAAGGAGCGTTCCGCCGCAGCCGAATTCAAGATCATCCGGATGCGGGCTTATAGCAAGGATGTTCATTCTTACCTCCTATTTTAGAAAAAATATTCAAGGGACGCGATGAGATCGGAATCCCTGTAGACGGAGTTGCTCGAATTGGAGAACGAACCCCTCACGTTCATGTTCAGATCTTTATTAACATCCCAGTTCAGTTCTCCGCTGAATTTATGGCTGGCCGTATTCAGCGAATCGAGCGACAGCGTGTACCCGACCTCGTAATATAAGTCGTCCGCGCCGTAGAATATATCTTCCTTGTTAAGGTAATGACGCCAGTTAAATTCGACCGAATTAGTCGTAAAACCTTTCGGGGACCAGTATACGAAGACCTTTTTATCGAACTCTTTATAGAAATACCTGTATTTGGCCGACAGGCGCAGCGGATCTAAAGAGAAATAGTACAGTATGTCGAAACCAGGCTCTACTCTTGAATTGTCGTCGGAGTAAGTCTCATATAAACAGTCGGCCCCGGCCTTCAGGCGCGCTGTGACATCGACGTCTATCCTTTCTTTATAAATGTCGCCGTAATAACCTCCTCTGATGACCTCGCTTGAGTTCTCCAGCCGCTCTCTCTCGTATGAAAAAGTGGAGGAACCGATATCGAAGAGCCTTATATTGAGCTTGCCGCCGAAAGTGCTTATAGGGCTTATATCTTTATTGTAAGCGGTAAGCGTGTAGAATCCCTCAACCCAGCCGTATGGATTTTGAGTGTATTTGAACTTTGCCGTTATCTCGTTCTCCAAAACATCACTGAAATCTGAGAACATCCTCGCAGTGATATCATGTTCGGCGGTAATAAGAAAATTGCGGTCAAGTGGATAGTTGAATCTGTTGAACATGGTGTGCTTACGAACATCCATGTCTCTCGATTGGCTGTCGGCTTCGATAAATTTATAACCGCTCTTCCACAAGAGGCGTTCTGAAACGAGCTCGACCTTCTCGAGACCTTCTTTTGCCCTGAAATGATCGGGCGAAATGTTGATTATCTTCTTAAATTCCCCTATTGCCCTTTCCCACATCTCATTATGGGCAAATATCTGGCCAAGATCGAACATCGCTTCTACATTTTCGGGATCTTTTTCTATTAAACTGCCATATGTCCTGATGGCTCTATTTACCCTGTTATTCCAATATGCGGATTTGGAGTCCATCTCCAGACGGACGGTCTCGTCATGTGTATAGTCGATGATCTTCTTATATTCTTTTAGCGCCGCGCCGTAATCCTTGGCCCATCCCAGGACGCGCGCCTTCTGCAGCCTTACGCGGGGATCTTCCTTTTCGGAGAGTACCTCATCGTAAAGAGCGATCGCTCCGTAGTAACGCCTCGTCCAGCTCAATACATCCGCCAGCTTCTTTTTGACCGCAGCGGTATCTTTCTTCTTCAGCAATTCCCTGTAAAGGGCTATGGACCTGTTGAACTCTTTGCTATAGCTCAGGACGTCGGCTAAATATTCCATAGCTACCAGATTCTCTTTATCTTTAGCCAGCACCGCTTCGAGACAGTCGATAGCCTCAGGATATCTTCCTTGCCAGGTAAGCATCTGTCCGAGCACCGTTTGTATGCCGGTATCTCCCAGGCTGTCCTGAGATATCTCTTTCATCAATTTTTCTGCTGCATCGTAGTCTTTTTTCCATATGTAGACATTGGCCAGCTTCTCTTTCACCCGTATATTGCCTGGATCGATCTTAAGAACTTCGAGGTATTCGGCGATCGCTTCATCATAAAGCTTTTCCCAGCTCAATATATCGGCAAGCGCGATCCTCGATCTGATATCGCGCGGGTTCCTGCTCAAAATATCCCTGTACTGCCGGATAGAGTCGGAGTAGTCTTTCTTTATCATGTAGGCCTCGCCCAGGAGTTTTTTGATATTATCTTCTTCAACCTTGCCAAGCCGGACCGTCTTATCCGCCAATAGCTCCCGGTATATGACTGCCGCTTCTTCCGGTTTACCGGAATAGTGGAGTGCCTCGGCCAGTATGAGTTTCGCCTTAGTATCCTTCGCGTTCTCTTTAAGGGCGGCGCGCGTCAGGTCTATCGCCTTGCCGTATTCACCCGTCCAAAGAAAGACTTCGGCGAGCTTGCGCATGGTATCAGCATCGGGTTTAACATCCAATATCTCTTCATATAGGGCTACCGCCTTCGCATAATCTTTGGTCCATGCGTATGTTTCGGCAAGTGATCTTTTGACAGGAATATCCTGCGGCTTGTATGTGAGGTATTTTTTGAAAGCATCTATAGCGTCGACGTAGCGTCCCGTCCACTGGTACGAATATGCGATCTCTTTTAAAGATGGGGTATGAGTTGGTTTTTTGGTAAGCGCTTTTTTGTAGAAGCCTATCGCCGGATCGAACCGGCCTTTGTCGTAAAGCCTGTGGGCTTGATGATAGTTGATATCTACCTGCTGGGTTTCATGGTAGACATAAGTTGTTGCGGCGGATGTAAGTACGAGAGCGATTATAATAGATACTAATCTTATCATAATTATCCGCAAGTATCCTTTGGTGGATCTTTCAACCTAATATTTACAGTATAGTATACACCAACGCGGAATATAGTCAAAGAATATGCCGTGGGAGCCGCCGCTTATCGTATTCAGGACCGTTCAGCCCTTTTATACATATCGAACGACCTTTTATTGCGGAGAGAATCGAATGTTCCTGCGAACTTCGCTGCGGATACTATCCACCTGTACCAGAAGTATTCAACTAACGACAGGCCGGCGAGATACATGATGTACTTTATTTTAAATACCCTCTGAGCATCGACGAAGATCAATATACACAAGAGCGACATAAATGCCTGCGTAAGGAGCATCAGCGTAAAGAATGCCAGGAATATTTTCAGGTCTACAACGCCGGCAATAAGGCCGGAGAATAATAAGATGAGGCTGAACGCTTCGATGAATATACCCGCAAATTCATACAACACAAAATATGGTATCACCATGAACCCGAGGAGGCCATATTTGGGATTGAACGTCATGTATTTGTATTTCCAGATAGTCTCGTTCAATACCCGCTGCCAGCGGTTGCGCTGTATTATGAGAGATTTTATATTGTTCGGCCCCTCCGTCCACGCGACGCTGTACGGCAGCATGATTATCTTGTACCCTTTTTCCCTGTTCTTCGCAGCATAGTCATGGGCGCGGAACGTGAATTCCAGGTCTTCGCATGTAAAATCGGATGAATATCCGCCCAATTCATACAGGACATCTTTACGCCATACGCCGAAACCCCCGGCGATATTCGGCATGATGTTGTATTTGCTCCACGCCAGGCGGTTACCGATGAAGGAGCGCATATATTCTATATTCTGATAAGCAACGATAGGCTTATATGAAGCGCTGCGGTCTATGATCGCTCCGTCTTTTATCTTAAAACCGTTCACAAGCCCGAAGTAGCTCCCGACGCCGATGACCTTATCCGGCTCCTTATGGACCTGGGCCATGACCTTGAGAAGCGAATCTCTTTCAAGCACCGTATCGGCGTCTACGACACAGACATAGTCGTACTGCGCCAGGTTGAGCCCTGCGTTAGCGGCTCCGGCCTTCTTAAAACCCGAATCTTTGTCTATAACAGTGACATTGGGATACTTCTCACTGGTAAGTATACGGCGCACATGGCCGTCTTTATAATGCTTGATATATACGGGATCGTACGGTTTGAGCTTCAGCATCGCATCCAGCTTTGCTAAGGTACTGTCGGTAGAGCCGTCGTTGACGACTATCACCTCGAATTGCGGATAGTTCAGGTTTATGAGGGACATCAAAGAATCCTCTATCCACATCTCTTCATTACGGACCGGGACGATCATCGTAACGGGCATCCTGACGGCGGAGAAATAGAATAGCGGGTAGTCTTCCTCCGCGCCCTCGAATGTCTTTTTTACATTTTCGCGGGAGCCGATCATGGTCAAGAACATGAAATAGACCGTTACGGCAAGAAAATATACTACGGAGAAGACGAATATGGCATATATTGTGCCCGACATCGACATAAATTACGCTCCACCTTCTATTTTTGACAAGATCTCCGCTGCCTTTGCTTTTGTGGACGGATCGAGACCTTCCGGGGCGGCCTTAAGTATTATGATAGAATATTTTTTCGGGATATAATCGTTCCCTGAGATAAATCCCTCTATAAAAGGAAGGGAAGCTTTTATATGTTTAGTCATGACATCTTTGACCGCATCTACCACCGACCAGGAGGAGCTATTGATAAGAACTGCTACATCCTTTATGGCCTCATCACCCATCACCTTTTCGAGCGCATATATGGCATGCTTCTTCACAAGCCAGCTGTCATCTTTAAGGCATTTTAGAAGCGCGCTTCTTGCCTCCCGGCTGCCGGTATTACCGAGGCAGTCACAAGCCGCCGCTCTCAATTCGGCGTTCGGGTCCTTGACGAACTCTTCTATTTTTTTTATATGCTCTACGGCAGCAAATCTCGAAAAGATCGTGACGGCCCAGAACCGTACACGCGGATCATCATCATCCGTCAATTTAATGACATCATCCGTTATGTCTTTAGGAAAACTTTCTATTATTGAAGCTACACCGTAACCGCTTGACGGGTCCTTCTTCAGAAGCTCTAAAAGCGCCCTGGCGGAAGCGACGGTCTTTATCTGCCCTAAAGCTATCATGGAGAAATGCGCGACATCTCTGTCTCTTCCTAAAAGCGGGCCCCTGATCGTATCTATGACCGGTTCCAGCTGTGAGTGGCCCAAAGACAGGATCGCCTCTATCCTCAGCCACTTGTTCCCGGACCATTTGGCAAGTTTCGTGATCCGGGCAATATGTTCGGGCGTGAGAAAACAACTTTTAAATAACTGTTTCTCGGAATCATTGAAGAATACGGCGCCCATACTCCTATTGGTCTCTACATCGAGGAACTGCTCCGGCGTAGCTTCATCGGCAAACGGCTGGCATACGGCCGCCGACGGTCCTTTTCCGGAGAGGATCATTTCGGAGACATTATTCTTTATCTTTAAGAGCCTGCTGCGGCGCTTTTCCCAGAAGTATTCCCTGAGTTCCGCGGTAAGAAATATGGAGATGAAGGTCAGGACCAGCGAGATGGCCAATACCGCGTCGATCACCCATACTATATCAGCATGATAGTTATACATTTAGAATTTGACCGATGCGGCGAAATTTACGCTCCGCTTTATGAATTTGGGTTCTTCCGTGCCGTACGAATAGCCGACCCTGCAATTCCATCCTTTATACACATTGATGTTCACTCCAGTGAAGAGGATATAGCCGAATTCATCCGCGGCGTCCATACCGTAAATATCGTACAATCTTCCGCCGACAGCCACTCCGCAGTTCCAGCGCAAAAATTTCGTGATGGCAAAATCTCCCTTAAAGACCCCGAGGTTCGCCGTGTCGTGACTTTCCATATAAGAGGCGCCGTAATTAGCGCTCATGAAGCTGTCGCCGAAGTAATATATGAGGCCCGGAGCTACCAGGTAGGTGTCGTCGGTCCTGTAGGCGCGGTAGGTATAACTTATCTGGGCGTAGAGGTCTTTATAGATCTTGTGGCCGTATTCCGTTATGACCTGCCACTGATATATAAAATTACAATCCCATCCATAACCCATCTCTATGTGGGCGTATTGGTCGTGGAAGGTCAGATATGTCCCGAGATTTACCGTATTGTCTTTTATGTCAAATCGTTCAAGCTGCGAGAAGGCTGCGTAACCGGTGATATTCTTATGCTGATATCCGAACGTCTGGATCGCCTCGTTCCAGTGGCCGGTCCTCGTTCCTTGCAGTATGTTGCTTGGTTCATAAAAGGCGTCGAGGAACCACCTGTCCTTTTCTTCCGCCCTTTCTTCCGTTACGGCGCGCGGAGGGGCAAGCCTCTCGACCAGCTTTTCCACATCCGACTGCTGGGCTGCATAGGAAAAGGCCGGCAGGGTCGCTAAAAGAAATACCAATACCCCGTTCTTCCATGGTAAAGATCGTTTAGCCACTTTCCCCCTTAAATTTTTCGGCTATTTCTATGGCTGCGGATATCGCCTTCAACTCTTTTCCAAGGTCTTGTGTCTTTATGATAAATCCTGAAGCGTTAAACTCGCCCGCTATCCTTATCTTCTCTTCATTGGAAAAAGCCGTCACGATGAATATCGGGATCCTCTTATCCTTTTGACGCACCTCTTTCAGGACGCTGAGGCCGTCTAACTCCGGCATCATTATATCCAGAATGATGGCGTCCGGTTTATCCGCCTTTATTCTCTCAAGCGCATCTCTGCCGTTATTAGCGGTTATTACCTCATAGCCCTCAGACTTTAACCTCATCTGTATAAGCTCGACGAAATCGACCTCATCATCGACCACCAGCACTTTCTTCTTTCCCATTATAAAACCTTCCTAAAATATGTGCTTTTATAATATATATTTATATTAAAGTATACACGAACACGGCCTTTAGTCAAAGAATAAGATATACGGAGAAGAGCCGGCGTTTTACCGCCGGCTCTTCTCTAAAAACCCATATTCCTAAACCTTCTCCTATCGGCGCTTGGCGTGATACGCCTGGATAGATTTAACGCTCAAACCGCCTTTCAACACGGCCTCCATCCCATTTACAGCCGCCTGCGCTCCGTGTACAGTGGTTATACATGGGACACCGTGCATGACGGCGGAAGACCTTATGCGTTTCATATCCGACTGTCCGTCACTACCCGATGGAGTATTTATGATAAGTTTCATTTCGCCTTTTTTGATCAGATCCAATATCCGCTCGTCGCCTTCACTGATCTTCCCGACCAGCCGCACCTTCAGGTTATTGGAAAGGAGCGCTTTGTAAGTACCTTTTGTAGCGATGAGCTCGAATCCCATGTCCGAAAGTTTTTTTGCTATGAATATCATATCCCTCTTATCGCCGCCTTTGACGCTGATGAAGATCTTGCCGCTGACCGGGAGGTTCTGGTTCGCCGCGAGCTGGGACTTATAAAAGGCCTTCCCGAATGAAGTATCTATCCCCATGACCTCTCCCGTCGACTTCATCTCCGGCCCCAGCAATATATCGACGCCGGAAAAACGTGAGAAAGGCAGGACCGACTCTTTGACCGATATGTGCTCGACATGCTTCTCGGTAGTTATACCAAGCTGTTTAAGGGTTTTACCTGCCATCACTTTTGCCGCTATCTTTGCCAAAGGCACTCCTGTAGCTTTGCTCACGAACGGAACTGTCCTCGAAGCTCTCGGGTTGACCTCGAGCACGTAGACCTCTTCTCCTTTGACTGCGAACTGGATGTTCATGAGGCCTATGACACCTAGCTCTTTAGATAACGCGTACGTATGTTTTTTTATTTTATTTACTATCTCGTCCCCGAGCGTGTGAGGAGGAAGAACGCACGCCGAATCGCCGGAATGGACCCCCGCCTCTTCGATGTGTTCCATTATGCCGCCGATGACGGTGACTTTCCCGTCGGATATAGCATCGACGTCCACTTCCGCTGCATCCTCCAGGAACTTGTCTATGAGGATAGGGTGGTTCGGAGAAGCCTCCTGCGCCTTCTTGACGAATTCCAGCAGAGACCCTTTATCGTAAACTATCTTCATGGCCCGCCCGCCCAGCACATATGACGGCCTGACGAGCACCGGGAATCCGATCCTTTTCGCGATCGCTACCGCCTCATCTATAGAATTCGCCGAACCGTTCTCAGGCTGTTCTATCTCGAGCTTTTTCAGGATCTTGGCGAACTTGTCCCTATTCTCCGCCAGGTCGATCGACCTCACGCTGGTGCCGATGATGGGAGCTCCGGCCTCTTTGAGCCGTTTTGCCAGATTTAGTGGAGTCTGGCCGCCGAACTGCACTATGACCCCGTCGGGCTTTTCTTTCTCTATGATATTCATTACGTCTTCAAAAGTGAGCGGTTCGAAATAGAGCTTGTCCGAAGTGTCGTAATCCGTCGAAACGGTCTCGGGGTTTGAATTCACCATGATCGTTTCAAAACCTATCTCTTTAAGCGCGAACGATGCATGGCAGCAGCAATAATCGAACTCGATCCCCTGCCCTATCCTGTTAGGACCACCGCCCAGGATCATGATCTTCTTCTTTTTTGAGACTCTGCCCTCGTCTTCCTTCTCATATGTAGAATAGTAATAAGGCGTATAAGCTTCGAACTCGGCGGCGCATGTATCTACAAGTTTATATACCGCCCTGACCGACTTTTCCTTTCTCAATTTCCTCACGGACATTTCATCAGAGTTGGTCAACTCGGCGATCTGTTTGTCGCTGAAACCGTATTCCTTGGCCTTTCTCAATGTCTCTTCGCAGATATAGCCTCTTTTCAAATATTCTTTCTTCAGATCGTTCTCAAGGAGCACTATCTCTTTTATATTTTCGAGGAACCATGGGTCTATATGCGTCATATCGAATATCCGCTTGACGGAGTAGCCCTTCTGCAGCGCGTATT
>JBAYFK010000018.1:0-13942 GCA_041667225.1 Candidatus Omnitrophota bacterium | reverse complement strand
GCCCAACACCGAGAACATATATGGGACCTTTTTTGGCCGTTGCGTCGTCTCGCAGATCCCGGTGGTATTTCTTCACAGCGACAACTGCATGTCCTACCGGCGCTTTGATATAGAATCTGTCGATCAACCCATGTCTTTCATTGATCTCATTAGCCCTTAGATGGAACTTCACGACCTCTTCTTTACCTGTAACGGTCAAGACACCTTCCTGCCATTCGACTCTTTCCACGCCCTTAATTCTTTCCAGATTACGCTTGAGCTTCGGCAGGTCCTGTCCGGTACTGAAAAATCTCAAGCCAAGGTCAAGGCCTATGCCGCCGAATTCAAACAGGCCTGAAGGCATCTTATCTGCATCCAATACCTCAGGATCTCCGTTCAGGTCATATTTTAATATACGGTCATCGGAATGTATCTCAGCCGGTAACGAGCTCTCCATATTTCCATCGATGCCGATAATTAAGAACATGCTGCCCAATCCGGTTCCCAGGCCAAAATAGACGATCCGCTCACCCTTCAAGCTTTCTGATAAACCCGAGCCCTCGATGGCGCGCCTAAGAGCTTCCCGTCCTTGGGCCAAAGCATCGTTGTGCCATTCCACTTCAGCATCTATCCCGCGGGATCTGAGAGCCTTGCGAACCATTACAGCGGGATCTATACCTTCAAAAAGGCCGTCTTTCCCGAAACTCGAGATAGTACCCGGAATTACCGTTCCGTCTGGACTCCTGTGACCCAAGTGGCCCACTTCAACGACGTCGAGCGCCTCATACCCTTTATTTTCCAGGCTCAGGCGCAGATCTTCGATCGATCGGGCTATGCGCCGGTAATATTCTTTGGGTCCTGCGCGAAAATCTATATTATGTTCCTGTTTGCCGACGAGCTCTCCCGTTACCTTGTTATCCGAGTCAATGACCTGGCCGGCAATAGCCACTTTCGTGCCGCCTACGTCGACACTGACGATAAAGCGGGGCTTCCCGCGGCCGGCGGTTTTGGCCTTCCCGTAAGCCCTCTCTAAAACTTCCGGCGTCGCAAGAGCGCCCGCGCCCGCGATCCCCATGTCGGCGCTATCTGCCGATACCGGTATTACCCTAAATAGGCCGGGTGACACATTCTCCAATTCCGCGTTCAATTCTTTGAAGAATATAGCGCCCATATCCCCCTGCGTCATCCTTCCGCCTACGGCGACGACCCTTGTTCCTCGAGCAGTTTCAGGAGTTACTATCGCGTCAGGCCCTACATTACCTTCATATACGAGAGAGATCTCTTCTGCGAGCATGTCCGCCTGGTACCTGACCAGCGATTCCGCGGCTTGGTACAGACTCGTCCCAACCCCCTCGCTTCCGCTTTCTATTATCCACCCAATATATTTCGCCGTTAACGGAGATTGCCCATTACTATGCCCGCATAGAATGATCTTTTGCTCTGCGGTTAATCCGCCGTAGCCGTCCGTTATAAGTTTTAAATATGCATCTTTTCCGGCACCAGCCTCCATAGCTTTCACAGCGCTGGCGAGTGATCCTCTCTCTTCTGCACCCAGGGATCTAAAATATCCGTCCCATCCGGCTAGGAATACGCCCTCTCTCCCTCTATTGATAAGGTATGTATCGACAGCTCCTGCTTCTTTCCTCAAAGCCGACCCTGAAACGAGATCTCCGGCCACCCTAGCAATGCCCGAGTAAGGCACCAGTAAAGGTTTACCATCTAAAATGACCGGGAGATCCTTTAAATAGCTCGACACCTGCCACTCTCCCGCCTTCCCGCAAAGAGAGACGTCATCTACTGCTCCCTGCTGCTGCAAGAAATTATTCAGAAGGACTACACCTACAAGATATGCGGCTATCGCCTGGTCTCTTTCTGTATAGTCGACGAGCCTGCAGGCGCTATCGGCCACAAAATGCATAGCTTCATCAAACAGAAGCTGTTCTCTCCAGTGCGGGGAGAGGTCTTTCATCCGCTGGAACCCCGGGTGATCATCCAGCATATCCAAAAATTCATTATTCGCGAGTGAGTATTTACGCCATGCCGGGTGCGACTGATCGAAATTCAGGTCAAAACTCATCTCGCTTCTGTCGATGCCTAGAGTAAAAAGGTTACGTCTTATGAAGTTATGTCCGTTCAGAGAATGCTTCGTCTTCGCCAGATCATAAAGCGGGTCCCATGTCTTAGTACCTTCTCCGCGCACATCGCATATGACATAATCGTCCTCGTCCTTATCGTCCGGGTTCAAGAGCAATACGTTGTTTATCAACAGGTCGCCGTGCGGAGAAAGGCTGAGAATTGCCGGTTTTAAAGACTCATAGAGCTCGCGATTACGCCTTATCGTCCTGATCATTGGAAGGACGTTATGGTATCTGACGCCGTTTATCGTCAGGAATTCGGCATCTGTAAGCTCTTTCAGAAATCCATCTTTATCGTTGAGTACTTTCACTCTGCGTTCTACACGGCCTAAATATAAGCGCTCTATGGAATCTTCCGGCGCACGCGTTATATCTTCATAATAGACATTGTCGAATAGCATACCTAATACCGAATTCAATATCCGCGAGAACCTGTCCATGTTGCGGTCGGGCCTGAGCAGGAAATCGGCAAGGCTTTCCGCTTTATCATAGAGCGGCATTTCCATATAGGTCATATTGAACCCTGACGAACGATAATCTTTGAACGCCAATGTCCCCGCCCAACGGTCTCTAACTGCGGCGGGCACTCTTGACCTTATATATTCGAATTGCTCATATTCACCTTTCAATTTTTCCATGCCGTTCGAGTCTACGCCTTCAATGGTCGCGCACTTCACGATGCTCATCGATCCGTCCGGCTTTTTAATGAGGTAGACCTCCGCAGCGGATCCGCCGGTGTTAAACTCCCTAACTACCGTGCCTGGAAGGCGGATGATCTTCTGAGATTTAAGATCCTCTCTAAAAGCTCTTACATATGACGACAATCCCTCTTCGAATGGCGTATATTCCCTGCCCAATAACATTCGTGACGCTGCGGTATCCGTTTCTGCGACCTTCCTTTTATCGCCGGCGATATCTATTCTGCCAAGACTGTCTGGTATGTGCTCATACAATAGATCTCTAAGTCTCTCCGCAGACACTGTCTCGCCGCCAACGAGGTCGATCACACTATTGCCTTTCCTCTTTTCTCCGATCAGCCGCTCGAGCATATCAAAGAGATCTCGATAGTGAATGTAGTTCATGCCGGCTCCAGTGATCGCGCTTTTTTGGCCGGCAAGACGTTCTTTTATCAGTGTAGATATCCTGTCTTTAGATTGATGTCCGCCTATACCGTATGGATCTGCAGCCCTTACGATCACTGAATTTTTCGGCCTATTGGCAAACCGCTCTCCAAGCATCTTCGAGAGAGTGTATACATCTGCAATATCCGGTATAGGGTGCTTACGCATGTGTTCTTCGCTCAGCTCGACCAGAAGATCCTCGACATTATCGACCTGGATTATATCGTCAATTTTTTCATCAAACGCTTCTACCGCCTTATCAAGCCAATCCATAACATCAGGATCATTTTCCATAGCAAAGTCGTAAACACGGTAGGTTGAGCCATAGATGAACCTTAACGATCCATCTTTTTTCGAAGACGTTATAATTCGGGCTATAGCGCCGGTAAGAAAACCGTTGACTGATATTATTCGGGCATATTCGCTTCTTGGAATATCGCCGGCGGGCGCCGACAGGTCCGTCAAGGAACAGACAACACCGCTCTCGGCGGCTATCTTCCTGATCCTGGATAGCGAAAATTGTTCACGAGGCTTGAACGCCTCATTAGTAACGCTCCGCTTCTCCGACGCGTAACTGCTGAATTTTGCGCCGTCATTTCCTATTATGCCGACTGCGTACTTTTCGGTATTCGCTCCGCTGCCGATGACATCGACCCAAACCGGTTTTTCGGGATCAAGCGACATATCCAAGACCCCGGATCCATCCGTGGCGCTTGATCTCTTATCAGGCTTAAAATATCTGAGCAGAGAATGAACTCCATTTTCTTTGTGCCTGAACGGAAGATATATGGCGCCGTCTTCGCCAAGATACATGTCGCTGTAATTGTAGACGGCGGGGTCCAACAGATGCGCACACTTCCTTTCTATCTCAAGCTTAAAATCAGTAAGTCCAGGGTCGCAAAGGTTAAGATATAAAGCCTGGCCTATCACTTGGCTGAGATATAAAAAGGATGCGTCGTTCTTGTATGCAGGGTCAAGACCCGTTTCGGTGGAGTCAGGATTGATGGTTATGCTTATCTTTCCGTCTTGTGATCGGACATCTACAATTGGTTTAAATCGGGATACGGGAGCGAGGCCTAACGCAATATCTGTGGATGTGAGTAAGAAAGATATCGTAAGCAGCAGTGAAATGGTCTTTATTTTAAAGTTAGATTTTTTCATATGCCTTATCTGGAATACATATCATAATTCTCACTTTTGATTATGTTAATACGTAAGTTAAAATATATCACAAGAATAGCTCATACGCAATGAACAAAAGCAAACTTTTTGATGTCTTAATGAATTTCTGACTTATTCGGGTTTGAATAATATGAAGGATTATTTGGTGCGGTTATTTGAAATGAGATGAGTCGCGGCTCATCAAAACGTCCAGCTTTCCATCTTTTTCTCTAATGGTCGTGCCGTGAAAAAAACTTAATGCGAAGAGCTTGCTCATATCATATTTCTCGGAAGGATAAGTGCAAAGTGCAGTTATATGGGATTGCGCTATTTTATCGTTAACTACCTTCTCATATTTAGTCAAGCTTTCCCAATCCCCTCCCGGGACCCACGAAGCATCT
The DNA here is from genome assembly GCA_041667225.1 of Candidatus Omnitrophota bacterium. Classification (GTDB taxonomy): domain Bacteria; phylum Omnitrophota; class Gorgyraeia; order 2-01-FULL-45-10; family 2-01-FULL-45-10; genus JBAYFK01. Next base: position 9,145 of record JBAYFK010000018.1, on the reverse strand, counting down.
CCACTGGCGCAGACTCCGCTAAACCCAAGTTTTAATGCCTGCCTCTCTTTTCCGGACCAGACATTAATGACCCTGTCTACGTCAAATTTCCCTTCGTGTGTATAAAAATCTTCTGCTGTGAAGAATTCCATCTGGCCTTTACTCGTGTACTTATGCATATCCTTGATCTCTTTGAACAGGTACGACCGAGCAGCCTCAACTCCCAGCGACTGCGGGACTATCCATATACACATCTCATTATTTCTGAACCCCTGTTCAAAATAAGGGACTATTAACTCGAGTAGACTTTTATCGGAATCGTAATACAGGCAGGTATGCTTGCTCACAGATAGCCTCCTTATGCACAGCGGATGAAAGGTTGGTTCAACATAAGGGAAAGGAATATTAAGGAAAACCGATTTAGGTTTTCCTTAAAACGATTTGGGCGCTAGCCCTGCTGTTGCTTTCCCTCCGGCAGGCTGAAGGCCCAAAAAGTAACACCGCACTTTTTGGGGCCTGAAGCCAAATCGTTAAGTGGTGGTGAGGGATGGATTCGAACCATCGAAGGCTTGCGCCGTCAGATTTACAGTCTGATCCATTTGGCCGCTATGGTACCTCACCAAAAATTTTAAACAAATTTTTGGTCCTGAAGCGCCGTTAACAATGCGACGAATAGGAGCATTGTAGGCGCTGAAGGACCTTAAACTCAATTTCAAAAGAACTGAATGTCCGAAATCTTAATCGAAAGGTATTTCGGCAGCTAAAATGCTCGCTATTCGCTCGCATTTCTTAACGCTGCCTCAATATCACTTTCGCTTCGCGAAAGTGGAGCTAGCAGAGGGAATTGAACCCCCGACACCCGGTTTACAAAACCGGTGCTCTACCTGCTGAGCTATGCTAGCCTTTTTAAAACTTCAGGCAACTTATCAAGGATATCTGAAGCAATAAGCCCTAATAAACCTTTATCCTTAGCCGCTTCATCTCCAGCGAGGCCGTGAAAATAAACTCCCAGCATAGCAGATGTAAAAGGATCGCACCCTTGCCCTATAAAACTCGCGATAACACCCGTAAGCACGTCCCCTACGCCGCCCGTCGCCATTCCGGCATTGCCCGTCTCATTTATGTAAAATTCACCGTCCGGCCTGGCTACTATAGTGTTATGGCCTTTCAAAACTAAGACCGTATTATACTCATTTGCAAAGCTCAATGCAATATCTTTCCTATTATTTTGTATCTCTCCCGTTTCTTTGCCGACAAGCCGCGCAAGTTCACCCGGATGAGGTGTCATGACCAGCGGGGTCTTGACACCTTTGAGTTCGTCCAAATGGCCGACAAAAGAATTTATGCCGTCAGCGTCAAGAACGATAGGCTTATTCAGCTTCGCAGCAAGGTTGCGCACCAGATGCTGAGTCTCTTTATTCTGAGATATGCCGGGCCCTATCGCTAGACAATCGCATTTTTCAGAAAAACTTATCAGTTCTTTTTCGGCGAGAAGGCTGAGAGAATAGTCTTTTGTCTCAAAATAAGCCCTGACCATCACCTCGATGAGTTTAGATGCCATTATCGGATAAAGGGTCCTGCCTATCGCAAGCGTTACAAGTCCACTGCCCGATCGGATCGCGGCCTGACTCGTCAAATAGGCCGCCCCCGTATAGCCCATAGAACCGGCGATCACGAGGATGCGCCCCATCTCGCCTTTGTGCGCCTCGATCGTCCTTTTTGGGAACATTCCTATGGCCTGGTCCAGCGTGATCATCTCGAATTCTCCTTAAGCATTATAACATTTGCAATGGCGTAATTCCTTGAATGAGACATGCTGACAACCACATCTCCGATCTTTTTGATCTTTTTTACTTTGAGCGCATCGTCATGGAATTTTATTACGGGCTTCCCCTCGTCGTCATTGAGGACCTCTATATCGGTCCACTTAATAGGATATTTTTTGGGCTCTCCCAAGGCCTTCACTACGGCTTCTTTCGCGGCAAAGCGCGCTGCGAAATGCTGATGAGCGAACCTCCGGGAGCTTGAATAGGCCATCTCATTTTCTGTGAATATCTTCGACAAAAAATTCATTCCCCACTTTTCGATCGCGTTCTTCATCCGCGGTATCTCAACGATATCAAGCCCAGTCCCGTAGATCATCTTATGAGCTCCAGCATCTCTCTGACGGCCCGGTCTACACCGACAAATATAGCGCGCGATATTATCGAATGGCCGATATTGAGTTCGTTCATACCTTTTATGCGGGCAACCTGGCGCACGTTCATATAATCAAGTCCATGGCCTGCATTCACTTCCATGCCGCGCATGATAGCGTACTCGCATGCTTTTTTAAGCGCATTGAGTTTTTGACTCTTAACTTTTTGCGTCCCGGCGTTGGCGTATTCTCCGGTGTGAAGTTCAATGATCCTGGCGCCGGTCCTTGCGGAGGCCTCTATCTGTTCCATGTAAGGATCTATAAAGAGGCTGACGTCGATCCCGCGCTTTTCAAGCCTTGAGACGACAGATTTGATGCGGCTTTCGTACTTTACGACGTCGAGACCGCCTTCAGTAGTGACCTCTTTCCTTTTCTCGGGAACGAGCGTCGCCTGGTCGGGCTTTAAAGCGCATGCTATCTTAACGATACCATCGGCTACCGACATCTCAAGATTAAGCCTTCCTTTAACTGCTCTCCTGAGGCGTTTTACATCCTGGTCATTGATGTGGCGCCTGTCCTCGCGCAGATGACAGACGATCGAATCGCATCCGGCCGCAATGCATATGCTCGAAGCTTCGATAGGGTCGGGCCGAGAACCCTTACGGGCCTCCCTCAGTGTAGCTACATGATCTATATTAACTCCGAGCTTTACCATCGTTCCCCTACTGCGTTTCTTTTTCGATAGACACCATTACCTGAACGAGCGTTTCTTCGAGATAGACGCCGGATATAGGACTCAATGGGACCGATTTAGTGAACGGCTGCGTCATGCCTCCGACATCTATCGGCACCGTATAGGCGAATTTTATATTTTCGAGCACATCTTTAGTCCCGAGCACGATACAATGTTCCGGGACCATCAGCGCTTTATCCCTTACGATCTCGTAGCCGCTCCTGGGATGTCCTATAAATATAGGTTTTATTGGGAGCTTCCTCGCTATTATGCGCTCCGACGGCATTATTCGCTTAAGAAGCTGCATCTCTTCCTGCGTACCTTCCATATTGAGCTGTTTAACGATATAAAACCATGTTATTAGGGCAAGGACGAGCGCTATGACCTTCAATCCTAAATTCTCGATAAAAAACCTGCGCAAAAAATTGAACATATCAGCTTCTCTTTTCTCTTACTTTAGGAGATATGCGCGACAGGGCCTTGTAGTGAAGGCTCTTCGCTTCGGTCTGTTTATAGAACGCCGTCTTCAGTATTACAGCGAGGCTCTCTTTGTCGAGATTGCTCGTGATCTTTCCGCTCATAGCGACCGATATGCCGCCCGTCTCTTCACTGACAACGACGCAGATCGCATCCGTCTCTTCTGTAAGGCCCACTGCGGCCCTGTGACGGGTGCCCATCGTCTTGGTAAGGCCCTTGGCTTCCTGCGTAAGCGGTAAAAGGCATCCGGCTGCAATTATCCTGTCACGCTGTATAATGACAGCGCCGTCATGGAGCGGCGCTCTAGGTATGAATATTGAGTAAATTAATTCTTCCGTCACTTTACTGTCGACAGCAATGCCGGTCTCTATATATGCTTTTAACCCTACTTCGCGCTCGATCGCTATTATCGCTCCCATCTTCTGCCTGGAGAGCTCGAGCACAGCCTTGGATATCTCCTCGATAGCCTCGAGGTCTTCTTTGTACACCCCGAACTGACCGAGTCTCGCGAGTCCGCGCCGCAGTTCAGGTTGAAAGATGATCAGGAGCGCTATAACGGATATGGGGAAAAGTCTCGTCAAGGCCCAGTTTATAGTATCGAGCTTAAGCTGCTGGGCAAGGACAAAAATAATAACGACGATGACAACCCCCTTAAGGAGCTGTTCCGTCCTGGTCCCTTGAATAAAGAAAAGCGCCATGTAGATAAAATACCAAAGAAAGGCTATCTCAACTATGATCTTCCAATATTGAGTTAAAATTTCCATATCACAGCGCCTTTTCGGTTAAAATCTTGTCTGCTATCCGCGAAGCCTCGGCCGTCGGTTTTACATCGTGCGCCCTTATAAGCCTTGCGCCTTTCATGATCGCTATTACCGACGACGCCAGCGACCCGGCTAGCCTATCTTCCGTATTGCCGAGGTTCAATACCTTACCGATAAATGATTTTCTTGAAACGCCTATACATACAGTTTTAGATAGAACTTGAAATTCATCGAGCCTGTTCAATATCTGAAGATTATGCTCTGTTGTCTTTCCGAACCCTATCCCCGGATCGATGATGATCATATCGCTCTCTATACCTTTTGCTTCAGCCATTCCTATCGAGACTTTTAAACTCGCGATTATTTCTGTGACGACGTCCTCGTACGACGGGCTTACCTGCATAGTCTCGGGCGTTCCTTTGGAATGCATGATTATTAGCGCCGCTTTGCACTCTGCAACCGTCCCGGCCATTTCAGGGTCGAACCTGAGGCCTGACACGTCATTAACGATAGAAGCGCCGGCTCTCACAGCGGCTCGAGCAACCTTCGATTTACGCGTGTCGATAGAAATGGGGACTTTTACCACCTTGCGCATAGCTTCTATAACAGGCGCTACGCGATCGATCTCTTCGTCGACACCCAGCTCTATTGCACCCGGCCGCGTGGATTCACCTCCGACATCAATGATGTCGGCGCCATCCTGAACCATCTTGATAGCGTGATCTATCGCAGCCTGTTTGTTAAAGAACTTTCCTCCGTCAGAAAATGAATCCGGCGTCACGTTCAGGATACCCATGACATGCGTTCTTTTGCTGAACGCAATGTGATAACCCATCACATCCAGGTCGGGACTCACCTCTTCAGGGCTTCTTTTCAGGGTCTTTAGTCTTGACGGGCTCATCATGCGCCTCTTGCTTTAATCCGAGAAGGGCCCTCACTTCTTCGGCATCCATGACTTCTTTTTCAAGCAGGGCGTCCGCAAGTAGTTTGAGCTTGTCCACGCTCTTCGTGAGCTCTTCCTTGGCTTTCTGATAACACTCGTCTATTATGCGCCGTACTTCCTGGTCGATGAGGAACGCCGTCTGGTCGCTATAGTTCCTCTCTTCCATGATATCACGGCCTAAGAAGACGTGATCCTGAGGATGTCCGAACGTAAGATTTCCCAATTTTTCGCTCATCCCGTAACGCGTAACCATGCTGCGCGCAATGGCCGTTGCTACCTTGAGGTCCTGGCTCGCGCCGTCAGATATGTCTTTCAGAACGAGCTCTTCGCTCACCCTGCCTCCGAGCGATACGACTATCCTGAGCAAGAGGTCGCTCTTTGTGTGATAATTTTTATCTTCAAGGGGAAGCATCAGCGTGTATCCGCCGGCCAGCCCTCTCGGAAGTATCGATACCTTGTGAAGCGGATCAGCTCCCGGCATGACGAGCGCCAATATCGCATGGCCTGCTTCATGATAAGCCGTGATCTCTTTTTCTTTCTTTGAAATGACTTTCGACTTCCTCTCAGGGCCCGCCATTACGCGCTCTATGGATTCTTCCAGTTCCTTCATCGTCACATATTCATTGTTGCGCCTGGCTGCCAGAAGCGCGGCCTCATTCACCAAATTAGCGAGATCTGCTCCGGAGAATCCCGGCGTCCTGCGGGCTATCGTCTTCAGGTTGGATACGGGATCGAGCTTTACATTACGCGTATGAACTTTAAGAATAGCTTCACGGCCTATTATGTCGGGCATATCGATCACTATCTGCCTGTCGAAACGGCCTGGCCTCAATAAAGCCGGGTCAAGAACATCGGGCCTGTTCGTCGCAGCGATCAATATGACGCCTTCCTGAGTATTGAATCCGTCCATCTCTACGAGGAGAGCGTTAAGCGTCTGTTCCCTCTCGTCATGTCCGCCGCCGATCCCCGCGAAACGCTGCCGTCCTACCGCGTCTATTTCATCGATGAATATTATGGCGCCGCGCCCGCTCTGCTTCGCAGACTTCTTTGCCTGATCGAAGAGGTCACGCACTCTCGACGCTCCTACGCCGACGAACATCTCGACAAAGTCGGAACCGGATATGGATAAGAATGGCACGTCGGCTTCGCCTGCAACTGCTTTGGCGAGAAGGGTCTTGCCGGTACCGGGATGGCCCATCAACAGAACGCCTTTTGGTATTTTACCACCCAGTCTTTGGAATTTTTTCGGATCTCTCAGGAATTCGATGACTTCTTTAAGCTCTTCCTTCGCCTCATCCACGCCGGCAACATCCAGGAATGTGACTTTCAGCCTGTCGTCGGATGCAAGAGTCGCCCTCGATTTTCCGAACGCCCATAACTTGTTTCCGCCCGCTCCGCCCGGCGACCTGTATGCAAATAGCCAGAGGAACAGTATGAATAAGAACATAGGCCCGAGAGAGTAGAACAGGTTCATCAGGAACGTCTTTGGGGGTTTTATGTCGAAGTCTTTTACATTTTCACGCAGCGCCCGTAAGAGATCCTGATCATTATCCGGAATATTTACCGTGAATTTCGCTCCGTCCGCAAACTCCCCTCTCACGATATTATCGGTCTTTACGCACGCTTTTATCTTTTGAGTCGTTGGATTGTCCTTTACCAGCTCAAAGAACTTGGCGTAAGCTATTTCTTGTGTGGGTTTTTCGAGGTTAGCGGTTATATTGTTGAAAGCGAGCAGGACGCCCAGAATAATAAGGCTCCAGATCACCATATTCCAGCCGTTCTTCTGCTCTTTTATCGTCTTTTTTGGATTCTTTTTCATTAATTGATCACTCCGTTCTTTTTATGATTTCATTGTAACAAAATATTATTATCATATCAAGGTCATATTTTATGGAATGTGAGCCTGTCCGCCGAACGTGTAATGCGTATCCCGCCAGGCAAGTCAAGCCGGTCACCGGTCCTTTTAACCTTTATAAAATTCTCCATCTCTTTCCAATGCCTAAAGGTGAGGCGCTTGACTTCGCCCCCTATCCTATCTAGCGAGTCACGTAATATCTCTTTCTGCAGGGCCTTAGGCTGTATAACGAGGTCTTTTAACCTTATCTCAACCGCTCCTCCATCTTTGCCTGTTATGAACCTTTGAGCTTTGAGCCTTTCTTCTTCAATAAATTCAAAATCTTCTCTCAGGTGTTCAGCAAGATTAAAGAGGACCCTTTTAAACCGCACGTTATATTTTTCGAGGAACGGGATTATCTCATTTCTTACGATATTACGGAAATATATCGGTTCGAGGTTCGTATGGTCTATCCTGTATGAGATGCCTTTGTTGTCGAGATAATCCTTTATGACCTGTTTCTCTATCTCAAGGATCGGCCTGATGATGCGCAATCCTTCCGACTCCCTCACCGGCAATATTCCCACTATCCCCTTGAGAGCGCTCCCTTTTATAAGCCTCATAAGGATCGTCTCCGCCTGGTCGTCAAGAGTATGGCCCGTTGCGAGGACATTCGCGCCGGTCTTCTTTGCGGCTTCCGAAAAGAAACTGTACCTTGCCTCACGAGCCAGTTCTTCCGTCGAAAGTTTACCCTTGGCCGCGCTCTTAAGATCCACTTTTTTATGTATAAAATCTACGCCGAGTTCTGCGGCGATCTTTTTGGTAAAGAGAGAATCGTCGCGCGACTCTTTGCCTCTCAACCCGTGATCCATGTTGCAGACGATGAGGCGCTTGATACCCAGTTTTCTTTTTAAGGAATTGAGCGTATGGAGCAGGAATACGGAGTCGGGGCCGCCGGAAACGGCTACCAATACGGTGTCGCCGGGTTTCAGCATATCGTAATTCTTCGTGGTCTTTAGGACCCTCTCGATAAGCTTGTCCGCTGCCATATCTTGCCTCATTTATTGAAGTGAAAATGGCGCTAGATGCCCTAACGCCATAAAGAAGATGGTAGCGGGGACTGGATATTCTCGCCTAATGTCAGCTCCAGCGAGGAATCCAGTCCACTCTACTGAGTGAAACTGGTAGCGGGGACTGGATTTGAACCAGTGACACGCCGGGTATGAGCCGACTGCTCTACCAGACTGAGCTACCCCGCCACTTTTGTGAAACAAAAGTGATATTGAAGCCGCGTTAAAAAATCCGACGAATAGGAGGATTTTAGCGGCTGAAATACCTTAATTTTTGCTACGCAAAATGTGATCCTGAAGCGCCGTTAAACAATCCGACGAATAGGAGGATTGTAGCTGCCGAAGTACCTTAAACTGCGCAACAATTCAATGCGTTAGCGAATACGTAATGTAACACGACTTAAGCATAATTTCAAGGGAAAAAGCGAGCTACCTTGCTCCTAGCTTTACCACTACTCGTAGGCGTTTACTTTTGGGTGTTGCTTCCGCTGAATAGATTTTTTACGGGTCCTGGCTCGGGTGCGCCTTTCAGGCGTTCAAAAAGCGGCTCGCACGGGGTTTACACTTTCGTGGATACTAGGCGCGTATCGTTCACGGCCGCCTTTTCGGCGGCCTGATAGCCCCATCCCGTAAGCGCTCGCCGCTTTTTTCACAGCCTTCAAGGCATCACCTCTCGCCACCCGTAAAAAATCTTCTATTTATCTTTAATTCTTCTCATCCGAAGCGTATAATTTAATGAGAGGGACAGGTTTAGCTTTAATGGCAGAACCGATTTAAGATTGCCACCAGAACCGCCCCTAACGCAATGCATGTAAAAGATATCGAAATTTTTCTTTAGTTTTCCGTATTTGAAGCGTATAATTCGATAATCGGGAAATGGTAACCTGTGACTGCAGGACAGGCTTAAAATTGTCACAAAAACCGTCCTCAACACCACACAAAAATTAGAGGTAAATATGATAACGGCGGAAATGTTAAACCAAAATATTTGTGGTATTGCGATAGGGCTTCGCTTTGACCCTACTTTTGCGATTGGGGACAATCTTGGCAAAATAGCTGATAAAATTTTATACTCAAAAAAGTCGTATTTTAATCCAGTATTTTTTCCACTTGTAACTAGCGATATAAATACGATTATGTTAAGAGATGAAGCGCGAAGTAAATATCTTGTCATTAGTACAACAGATATTATTTTGGAAGTTAAATTAGAT
>JBAYFK010000017.1:0-13968 GCA_041667225.1 Candidatus Omnitrophota bacterium | reverse complement strand
GGATACGCTTAAACACCTGATAGCCGCCAACGGTAAGGTACTTGCCCTTGAAGAAGGCAAGACGCTTCTTATGGATAAAGAAGAGATGATAAAGCTTGCCGATGAAAAAGGCGTTTCGATAGTAGTGATATAGATCTATATCTTTGGAGTTGTAAGGAAAGGTAATACTGCCTTTGCGGCGCGCTCGCGCGCGAGCGGACTGCCGAGAGAATTCCGTACCTGCTTAAGCTCCTCGATAGTCGATGACCTGTTCTCCTCAGAGGTAAGAATATTCAGAGCCGCTTCCGCAAGATTTTTTGCCGTGGCCCTGAACTGCAGCAGTTCCGGAACTATTTCCCTACCAGCTATAATATTCACTATCCCGATAAAACGCGTCTTCGAGACCATCTTGTAAACAAGGTACGTCAGAAGATTCACCTTATATGTTATGGCCAGAGGCGTGCCGATGATCGCAGTCTCGAGCGTCGCTGTTCCGGAAGCGACAAAAGCAAAATCGGACGCCCCGAGAACGTTGTAGGCGTCTCCGTCGGATAGGCGTATATTTATGGAGGAATAGCGGAGCATTTTTCTATAGAGCCCCGACGGCAGGTCAGGATGTTTTACCACGATGAATTGCGTTTCCGGCAATTTAAGATTTGTGATCATGGCTGCGCCGAGCATCGCCGGCAGAAGGCTCCTCACTTCATTTGTCCTCGACCCGGGAAGTATCGCTACCGTAAGTTTATCTTCGTTAAGCGAGTGTTTCTCGAGCGTCTCGCCGCGGCCCGCCGTAACTTTTACGGTGTCGAGCAGGGGATGGCCTATAAATTCGGCGTCGATGCCGTATGTCTTGTAGAATGCCTCTTCGAATTTGAAGAGGCATATCACTTTGTCGACGCACTTTTTGATTGATTTGACCCTGTCCATGCCCCAGGCCCAGACCTGAGGGCTTATGTAATATACGACAGGGATGGAGCGCTTCTTCAGTTCTTTAGCCAGGCGCAGGTTGAACCCCGGGTAATCAACAAGTATCGCCAGGTCGGGCCTTTCGGTATCGACTGCCGAGAGGACTTTCTTAAATACACGCCCGACGGTAAATATATTCCTTAATACCTCTACGAGCCCTATCAGCGCGAGCGCCGCTATGTCGTATATTACGTCTACGCCGGCTTCTTTTGACATAGACCCGCCAAGCCCGAAAAATCTTATGTCCGGGTATAACCGTTTCAGGTCTTTGACTAGATTGGAGGCGTGCAAGTCTCCGGATGGCTCCCCTGCTACTATGAGGATCTTTTTGGTCATTTGCGTTTAGTGGATTTGATCTTCTCTATAATTTCGAGCGCAACCTGCAGCGCCCTTCTTCCTTCAATGCCGGAGACTATGGGTTTTTTATTTGTCCGGACGCACTGTATGAAGGATTCCAGTTCTTTATCGAGAGGCCCTACCTTAACGATCTTAACCTTTTCTTTGGCTATCTTTTCCTGTGTTTTCCTGAATATTGCAACATCCTGGTTCAGGTAGTCGAGCGATATATAAGAATTTTCCTGGAATATGCGGATCTTTCTTACAACATCTTTTGTGACGCGGCTCGCGGTGATGTCCGCGATGGTGCCGTCCTCGAAAGTGAGCCTGACGTTGGCAATATCCTCAAAATCGGATATGGTGCTTAATCCTACGGCCTCTATATTGACTACGGGCTGTTCGATAAGCCCCAATACGATATCGATATCATGTATCATCAGGTCAAGAACTACACCTATATCTGAAGCCCTTTTGTGGAAGGGGCCGAGTCTTTGGCATTCGATGAATTTAGGCTTTTCCAGATAGGGTTCCAGGGCCAGGATGGCGGAATTGAACCTTTCTATATGGCCGACCTGCAAGATAAGATCTTTCTCCCTGGCTATATCGATAAGCTCATCAGCTTCGGAAAGCGTCTTAGTTATCGGTTTTTCTATCAGGACGTGTATGCCGTGGTTCATGAAGTCTTTGGCGATATTGTAGTGCATGCTTGTGGGCACTACAATGCTTGCGGCATCGACCTTGTCGAAAAGGTCCTCATAGTCCGCATAGCTGTTCGTATGGTACTTTTTACCTATTTCGATGGCGCGCTCGAGGTTACAGTCGCAAACCCCTACCAGCTTTACATTGTCCAGTTTTGAATATACCTTGGCATGTATAGCGCCCAGATGGCCTACCCCGATTACAGCTACTTTGACCTTTTCCATATGCCTGCCTTTTTTATATAAACGAATAATTATAGCACCCGCCGTACCCCATAGCAAGAATTTTCCTCGACAACCCCGGGGGCATGTGTTATTATAAGTCACCAAATGGCAAAATTCATGGGTCAATACAGGAGATTGTTGAAATTCGTCTTCCCGCATGCGTGGGTCCTTGCGCTTGCAGGGGTATGCATGATAGCTTCATCCGCCTTCAGCGGCGTGTCTATGGGTATGATCATACCTCTTGTGGATAATATAATAGCCGGCAAGAAGATAGTGATACCCCAAGGCGTCGTATTACCCCCATTCCTTAGACAGCTTGTAGAGACCACGAATGCCATGTCTCCCATGGACCTCCTCAACAGGATGATAATAGTCGTCGTCATACTGTGGCTGCTCAAGAATGTTTTTGAATTCTTCCAGAACTACTTCATGAATGACGTGTCCCAGCGCGTAATAAGGGACGCCAAGGATATCATATATAAGAAACTTCTCACATTTTCACTCGATTTTTATGCGGTAAACCCTACCGGGAAGCTGATGAGCCGTGTTACTTATGACGCCGCTATAATCAGAGACTCCATTTCGACCGGGCTCACGGACTTTTTATACCAGCCCATACAGCTCGTAATATATCTGGCGATGGTTTTAGGGGTTAAGATCTATTTTGATATATCATGGACGCTCATGTTCGTCAGCGTAGTATTGTTCCCTCTAGTCATATATCCCGTCGTGAAGATAGGCAAACGCCTCAAGTCTATTTCACGCCAATCGCAGGACAAGATGGCCGATATTACTACCACTCTACATGAGACGATATCCGGCATACGCGTCGTGAAGGCGTTCTCGATGGAAGAGTATGAGGCAAAGAAGTTCGCGAACCAGAACCAGCAGTTCTATAAGCTCAGTATGAAGTCCGTTAAGCGCATGATAGTAGTCAGCCCGATAACCGAATTTGTAGGAATGCTATGTATAGCTATAATACTATGGATGGCGGGTAAAGGCATATTGAATGGTACTCTTTCGGCAGGCGCGTTCATCATGTTCCTGGCAAGCGTGCTTTCATTGATGCGCCCCATAAAAAGGCTCACAAACGTCTACAGTATCAACCAGCAGGCTCTTGCGGCCGCCGACAGGATATTCGAGGTTTTAGATACAAAGCCAATGGTCGACGAGAAACCGGGAGCTATAGAATTACCGAAGATAAAGAGCAATATCGTCATGAAAGATGTCCATTTTGGCTATGAGCAGAAAGAGGTCCTCAAAAATATAAATATCGACGTCAATGTGGGGGAGATAGTAGCGTTCGTGGGCCCGAGCGGAGTTGGAAAGACGACACTCGTCAATCTTATACCGCGTTTCTACGATGTCACTAAGGGGTCGGTGATGGTAGATGGTGTGGATATCCGCGACTGCACCCTGAAGTCTTTGAGGAGCCAGATAGGCATAGTGACCCAGGAGACGATACTTTTTAATGACACTGTAGCTAATAATATAGTTTATGGATCCCAGGTTTCAGACATCGATTCCGTTATGAAGGCGGCAAAGATAGCCAACGCCCACTCTTTTATAATGGGTATGCCTCAGGGGTATGACACGCTTATCGGTGAGCGCGGTTTCAGGATGTCGGGAGGCGAGAAGCAGCGTCTGGCCATCGCCAGAGCCGTATTTAAAGACCCGCCCATATTGATCCTTGATGAAGCCACATCCCAGCTCGATACACAATCCGAGATCCTGGTCCAGGAAGCTATAGACAGGATGATGAAAGGCCGTACCGTATTCGTCATTGCGCATCGTTTGAGCACAATAAAGCACGCCAACAGGATATGCGTACTTGATGCCGGTGGCATAGTTGAGATCGGCTCACATGATGCGCTTATAGCCAAGAGCGGATTATATAAACGCCTTTATGAGATGCAGTTCAGAGATAGTATGTTGAGGTAAAAAAAGTTAGTTGAATTTTCTTGATTTTCTGTTATAATATCTAGGCTTTACCTGCCTTTGTTTAGCGGGGGTATTCATTGTTGATAGCCTTCGGCAGGTTAATTTTGTCATAAAAAGGAGGAGAATCGCAAAAATATGGTGGAATCTACATTGATGAAGACTTTATTGGAAGCAGGGGTGCATTTCGGTCATGAGACTAAGCGCTGGAACCCCAAGATGAAGAAGTACATTTTTGGCGCCAAGAATGGGGTTTATATTATAGATCTGGAAAAGACCAAAGATGCTTTGCTCAAGGCGTGTGACTATCTAAAACAGATGGCCGCAACCGGCAACAGCATACTTTTTGTAGGCACGAAGAAACAGGCCCAGGAGATCATAAAAGAAGAGACTATGAGATGCGGGATGTTCTATGTGAACCAGAGATGGCTCGGCGGCATGCTGACCAATTTCCAGACGATCAAGAAGAGCCTGAAGAGGCTGGAGGAGCTCGAGAGGATAAAAGAAGACGGCACCATGGCAAAACTTTCGAAGAAGGAAGCCGCTCAGCTGAATAAGGAGATGGTGAAACTCAATAAGAACCTTGAAGGCGTGAGATCGATGTCCAAACTTCCGAAGGCTATGTTCGTAGTCGATGCCAAAAAAGAAGAGATAGCGGTAAAAGAAGCGAAGAAGCTCGGCATCCCGGTCGTAGCGCTTGTAGATACGAATTCCGATCCGGACCTTGTTAATTACGTGATACCGGGCAACGACGATGCGATACGTTCGATAAAGATGATCGTGAACCTTATAGCCACAAGCATACTCGAAGGCAAGGACGCGTTCGCGGCCGGAGTAGCGCAGAAGGCGAGAGAAGAAGCCGAAGAAGAGGCAGCGGAAGCCGGCGAACCGATCAAAGTCATAGACGAGGAAGTCGAAGAGCTCGTCGAAGGCGACATAAAGCTGAAAGAAGACGAGTCCGCGCCTAAAGAAGTACCCATAAAGAAGAAAGCCAAGAAGATAAAATAAGATAGGAGCGTAGTTATATGATAGATGCTATAAAGAAATTGAGAGAGAAGACCAACGCCGGCATGGTAGAGTGCCAGAAGGCCCTGAAAGAGTCGAACGGCGATATCGATAAAGCGATAGAAGTCCTTAGGAAAAAAGGCGTATCTCTTGCGTCGAAAAAAGTCGGACGTGACGCAAAGGACGGCAGGATCGAATCGTATATACATTTGGGCGGCAAGATCGGCGTCCTGATAGAGGTGAACTGCGAAACCGATTTCGTTGCGAGAAACGACGATTTCAAGAATTTCGTGAAGGATGTGGCGCTCCAGGTAGCGGCTTCTAACCCTATATATGTAAGCAAAGAAGATGTTCCTCCCGAGGTCGTTGCCAAAGAGACCGAGATCATAAAGAGCCAGATGAAAGATAAACCGGCAGCAGCAGTAGAAAAGATACTGCAGGGAAAGCTGAACAAGTATTATGAAGACACCTGCCTTTTAGAGCAGCCGTACATCAAAGATACGAACATAAAAGTGAATGACCTGCTGACGTCGATGATCGCAAAGACCGGCGAGAATATGCGTGTACGCCGTTTTGTGCGCTTTCAAGTCGGTGAAGAGTTATAAAACTAATGGCAAAGCCCGTCTTTAAACGAGTAGTGATAAAACTGAGCGGAGAGGCGCTCCAGGGCCGTCTCGGCTACGGTATCGATTATGACGTCATAAATTCCATAGCGCGTCAGATCAAGGAAGTAAAAGCCCTTGGAGTTGAGGTCGCTATAGTTATAGGCGGAGGAAATATATTCCGCGGCATATCGGGCAGCGCCAAAGGCGTAGACCGGGTCAACGCGGATTATATGGGGATGCTCGCTACCGTAATAAACGGACTCGCTCTGCAGGACGCCCTGGAAAAAGCCAGCGTATTCACCCGTGTCATGACAGCGATTGAGATGGAAGCGCTGGCCGAACCGTATATACGCCGCCGCGCGATCAGGCATATGGAAAAGGGCAGGGTCGTTATATTCGTGGGCGGTACTGGGAACCCGTATTTCACCACTGACACTACAGCTGCGCTGCGCGCGATAGAGATAGGCGCGCAGGTCATATTGAAAGCGACGAAGGTCGACGGTATATATTCGTCAGACCCCAATAAGAATAAAAAGGCGCGCAAGTTCGAAAGCCTCAGATATATAGAAGTCCTGAAGAAGGACTTGAAGGTCATGGATGCTACGGCGACGAGCCTCTGCATGGACAATAAGCTCCCGATAATAGTATTCAATCTGAAAACAGATGGTAATATAAAAAGAGTGATAACCGGTGAAAAGATCGGTACAACAGTAAAGGGGTGAGGCTGACGTTATGAATCTAAAAGAAACCATTCATGATGCGGAAACGAAGATGAAGAAGACGGTCGAGGCCACTCAAAGAGAGTTCTCTACTATTAGGACAGGCCGCGCGTCCACGGCGCTTATAGATGGTATAAGAGTGGATTATTACGGAGCTCCGACCCCTCTAAAGCAGCTTGCAGCAGTTTCTACTCCCGATGCCAGGCTTATAGTTATTCAGCCGTGGGACAAGGGATCGCTGGCTGAAATTGAGAAGGCGATCATGAAATCAGATCTAGGTATACCTCCGACGAACGACGGCAAGGTCATAAGGCTTTCGATACCGCCGCTGACGACCGAGAGGCGCAGCGAGCTCGATAAAGTATTAAAGAAGATCGCCGAGGACGGCCGTGTTTCCATAAGGACCGGAAGGCACCACGCGATAGAAGCCATAAGGAAGCTCGAGAAGGATAAGACGATCGCCGAAGACGAAAAATTCGCGTCCGAGGAACAGATCCAGAAGCTTACCGATAAATATATAAAAGATATCGATACCGCATTGGCGGCAAAAGAAAAAGAGATATTGTAAAAATTTGGGCCGCTAGCTCATCCGGTAGAGCACCACACTTTTAATGTGGTGGCGGTTGGTTCGAGTCCAACGCGGCTCACCAAATAAAAACCCCCTAGGTAAAACTAGGGGGTTTTTATTTGGTCCTGAGGAGGCTGGAGTTAGACTGTATGCCGACGAAGGACCTTAATGCGTAGCGCTCTACCTCTAATCCTCCGTAGAGTCTTTTCTCTGCCGATTTCCTGCGCGCTTCTTATGCCCGGCTTTCATCCCCTTCTCTTTCTTCGATTGGAGCTTCGCGAACTGCTCTGGGCTGAGGATCTCCTTTACAGCGAATATCCCATCCACCCGCTTGTCTGCCATATCGGACTGAAGTTTCTTTATCTCAGTCAGTAAGGGTTCCACCTGCTCTCTAGTTACATCAGGTTTGTTCATCGCATCCCGAAGCACATCCTTCTTCTCTTTCAGAGCGCTGCGCAGCGTCTCCATCGCTTCACGATGTGCAGTACGCTCCTGGTCAAGACGATTCTGCTGATCCGTGCTCAAGTTCAATTCGCGCACGATCGAATCTTTTGCCCGGGAATGCTTATCACCTTGTCCCGGGAAACCGCATGACGGGCCGGCGAAAGCAGTTCCGGCAACGAATGTTGCAATAACTATAACCGCAATAACTGTTTTAATATTTGTTTTCATATTTTTCACCCCTTTTCCAATTACTTAGACGCTGGCATTTGACAAAAAGTTCCGTCTTCTACAAAAAAAACGTTTCAACAGAAGTTCCAAAATCGTATTCCGGCCCGTCCTCTTCATCGGCGATCCCGGTGTAGGATATTGCAAGGATGTCGTCCTGCGCTATCGTTGTCCCCGGTTGGTCTCTATAAGGCATAAACTGTATCGCGGCCAGAACAAAGAGCAGCAGCGCTGCCGCACAGGCCATTACGACAGCAGGCTTTAAAAGCGATAGATGGTATCGCACATGCGCAAGAACAGCTTCCCGGAAATTGCGTCTTACAGGCGCGGCGCTTAACTCGTTGCGTATCCTATACCATATTTCGGAAGGCACCTCCTGGTGCGCAGCGCCTTTGAATAGCTTACTGGCGCCTCTTAGATCTTGTGCGAGCGCACGGCAGCTTGGGCATGATCCAAGATGCAGCTCTACCTCCTTCAGGTCGTCTCCCCTAAGATTTCCATCGATATAATCGGTGAGAATGAGTTTATTAATTCTTTTACATTTCATAACGAATCCCCTCCTTCCGGCAATAAGCGACAAGAGCCTCTCGAGCCCTTTTAAGCCGTGAGCGCACCGTATTTAAAGGTATGCCGAGCACACCGGCTATCTCATTATAATCGAACCCCTCTATCTCACGAAGGACTATGCAAGAGCGGTGCTCCGGGCTTAAATTGTCCAGTAGCGCGGTAACGCGCTTCGAAGCATCGTGTCGTTCCGCATCCTGTCTCTGAATAACAGGCGCAACCGTACGGGTATCTTTCAATTCATCGTATTGCAATGACGTGCCTCCATTCCGCGTGCGTTTGCGATAGACGTTGATCGCCGTATTAACAGCGATCCTATATAGCCACGTGCCGAATGAAGAATCAAATCTAAAATTTTTTATTTCCCGGAAAACTTTAACAAAGACGTCCTGAGTCGTTTCTTCGGCATCCTGACGGTTCCGGGTAATACCTAACGCAATGGTATAGACGGTTTGAGAACACTGCTTATAGATCTCCTCAAACGCGGTCATGTCACCGCTTGCGGCAGCTTCTATAGTACTTTTTGCCATCTCTCGCATATGAATTCCTTTATCATACTATTAGACAGCGGATCCTGTGGAAAAGTTCCATTTTTTTTAAAAGCATGGTCATCTATGATAATATAACAAAAACCCTCATCTATTTCATCCAATAAAATAGTTCTTGACAAGATCGCCACTTCATCGTATTATCTAGATAATACGATGAAGGAGAATATTCAATGTCTGTCGATTATGAGAAGGAAAGCGGTATGTTAAAAGCGCTTGCCCATCCCGTCAGGTTAAGGATGGTAGAAGGGCTTATAAATCATGAGTGTAACGTCGATAGGATCGTAAAAGCTTTAAAGATCCCGCAGTCTACCGCTTCTCAACATCTTGCGCTCTTAAAAAGCAGGGGTATAGTAAGACCTAGAAAAGAAGGCGTGAAGACGTGCTATTGTGTGGTTGACCCCAGGATAGTAGAGTTATTCAAGGTGCTTAAAAAATGACCGCTCCCGCGACATTCATAATAAAGGAGGTATGTTATGAGCGTAGATAAGGCTAAAGCGCATTATACCGGAAAGAACCAGTCGAAGAGGTTAAATTGTGCCCAGGCGATAATAGCTTCGTATATGGATAAGTTCGCCATGGATGAAAAGACGATCAACGTATTCGGGTCCTATGGCGGAGGCAAGGCTCCAGGCGGGGAATGCGGAGCCCTGTATGCAGCGAAATTCATGCTGAAAGATAAACACCCGGACAAGATCAAAGATTGCGAAGCGGCCTTTTCGTCTTTTGCCGGATCGACCAAATGTAAAGAGATCAGGACGCTTAAGAAGCTTCCGTGCCTGGGATGTGTCGAGAAGGCGGCGGAATTCATTGATACGATCAAATAGGGAAGAGGGCTGATAACATGTTATCTCTGTTAACAGGGCTATTGAATGAAATCTGGCGGACTTTTAATGACGCCGCTTTCTATATAATTACCGGTGTCGTTGTCGCGGGCCTGATCCAGGCATTTGTAGACTCCGCCGCGATCGCAAAAAAGCTCGGTAAACCCAACTTCGGGTCCGTTCTTTTAGCCGCGCTTATAGGGGTGCCGCTGCCGCTATGTTCGTGCGGGGTGATACCGACGGCTATATCTTTAAGGAAGAGCGGCGCTTCCAAGGGTTCAACGCTCTCCTTTTTGATCTCTGCGCCCGAAACAGGGGTAAATTCGATCGCGATATCATACGCTATGTTAGATCCTTTAATGACGATATTCAGGCCGCTCTCCGCTTTTATCACTGCGATCGTGGCGGGGATAGGTGAAAATCTATTTGGGAAAAATGAAGAAGCCGCGTATACTGAAAAAGCAGCTGAATGTAAACACTGTCAGATGGAAGCAGCGCAAAATTCCGCAAAGCGCTCTTTTCTTCAAAAACTGAAATATGGAATGAAGTACGCGTTTGTGGACCTGATGGGCGATATTACAAAATGGCTTATCATAGGCATAGTGGTCGGCGGGATGATATCGTATTTTGCTCCGCCGGACCTGGTAAGTAAATTTCTTGGGGCGGACATTAAAGCCATGTTTTTGATGCTGCTTATAGGCATACCGCTTTATATATGCGCTAGCGCTTCAACGCCTATAGCCGCCGCGCTGATAGCCAAAGGCATGAGTCCCGGAGTGGCCCTGGTATTTCTTCTCGCAGGTCCAGCAACAAATTTGGCAGGCATACTGGCCGTCAATAAATTCCTGGGGAAAAGATCCGTGATCATTTATCTATTCTCTATAGCGGTCTGTTCCGTATTATTAGGATTACTGCTTAATTATATTTATCAGGCCTCAGGCATCAATATAAAGACTATTCTCGGGCACGCATGCGATATGCAGCCAGATCATATCAAGACGGTCTCTGCCGTAGCGCTGGCGTTATCAATGGCCTATTCTTTATGGCGCACAAGAAGGAAGATCTGCTCTGCATAAAATAGGTAAGATAGTTTTTTGTTGAAATTTAATATCGACCTGTTAATATAAAACCATACAGGAAGAAAATATGAGAACAAAACCGTTCATAGTGATCGTTTCTGTATTTATAGCAGTCTCCTTCTCGAGTTTTTCTTCATCATGTTATGCCGATGAAGCGCTTCCATTAAAACCGCTCGGCTTTAACGAATTCTATCAAAAAGTACTGGCGTATTACCCGAAATTGAAACAGCAGGGCTCAAACGTCGAAATAGCGATCGCCCGGAAATTCCAGGCGCAGGCGGGGTTCCTGCCGAGGATCCAGGCCCTTGCGTCGATGGCTACCGGTAATGACCAGGTCTATGTCTTCGGAACGCTTTTAAAACAGCGCGCCTTTACCCAAAGCGACTTCGAGCTGCACCGACTCAACAATCCGGCCTCGCGTACCAACTATAACATAGGCGTCCATGCTGAAATGCCGCTTTTTGACGCCCTTCAAACTATATATAAGGTAAAAGAGGCAAAGCATATGGTGGAATCGGCGCGATATGACGAAGCGTTTTCAAGGATGGAAGCCCTTCTCGTTGCGTCGGATGCTTATTCTCATACGCTGGCAGTAGAGAAGCTGCTGGATGTGGTCGAGGGGTCCTGCAAGAACTCCGAGGCGGATATCAAACAGGCCGAAGAATTAAAAGACAAAGGTATGGTGCTGGGCGCCGATTTTTATGCCGCTAAAGTTATCTTGGGCAGTTTGCGTAATATCAGGAATGAGCTCCGGGGACAAAAAGAGAGCATGCATGCGCTCCTTAATATATTGATGGGAGAAGATCCTCTCGGCGCCATAGAGCTTGTCGATACTATTCAGGAGGGCGCGGCCGATAAAAAGGATCTAAAAGAATGGCTATCCGAAGCTTATAGGTCACGGCCGGACCTTCTTTCTATAAAAGAAGCTGTGTATGCCCAGGAGGCGGTTGTGTCCAGGGAGCGCGCAAGCATACTGCCCAATATCAGCGCGTTCGGCGACCTGAACGAAAATACTCAGAATTTCGATACTGGCGGCGGAAGTTTCGCTGTCGGCATTAAAGGGAGTATCGACATATTCGATCCGGCCTACTCTTCCCGGATAAAGATCGCCAGGGAGTCCCTAAAAAAACTTGAGTACGATAAAAATATAGCGAAAGATTCTATAACGAAGGACATAACCGACGAGTACTCACGGTTTGGATCGATACAGGCAAACCTCCCGATCTTACATGAAATGGCCGGTGATTCAGGCCAGGCCGTAGATCTGACACTGCCTCTTTACAGAGAAGGCAGGAAATCTATCGCAGACCTTCTAGGCATGAGACAAGGTAATATAGCGACATATAGATCTTATTATATCGCCATGGTCGGTTCCAAGACCTCCCAAACGAGACTTCTATACTTATCCGGCCAGCTCGATGAAGTCAATGCCAGTAAAATTATTTTAGGCGGAGAGTGACCATGAACGGCCATAATTCACATTTTATAGGCAGCATCGTCGATTATTTTGCCCGGTCGAAGATAACCCCGCTCATAATAGGGTTCTCCATCCTTATAGGCGTCTTCTCCGTATTCAATATCCCCCGTGAAGAAGAGCCTCAAATATCCGTACCGATGTTCGATATATTCGTTTCTTATCCCGGAGCTACTACGGAAGAAGTTGAAAGAAGGATCGTCAATCTTGGCGAGCGCAAGCTTTGGGAGATACCCGGGGTTGAATATGTCTATTCAACATCGGAGCCTGATGGCGCGCTCATCATAGTACGCTTTAAGGTCGGCGAGAATCCGGAGAACAGCCTTATCAAGTTGTATACAAAAGTATATTCTAATCTCGATTTCCTGCCCAAAGGCGCAAGCACGCCCCTTTTGAAGGTAAGGTCGATAGATGATGTGCCTATTTTAAGTCTGACGTTCCATGGTGAGTCGAAAGATCCTGTAGAACTTCGTAAGATCGTGGCGGGGGTCCAGAATTCCATCAATACCATACCGGATGTCTCCGAAACCCATATTATCGGAGGCAGGAAGAGGCAGTTCCAGATATTCGTAGACGAAGAAAAACTTAAGGCAAGGTTATTGAACCCCAACGAGGTGGTCGATCTTATTCAAAAGGCCAACGTGAAGCTGAATGCCGGCCGTTTGGAGACCGCGCCTCAATATATAAATGTGGAAGCTGACGCGTTCTTCAGGTCTAAAGAAGATCTTGAGAACCTGGTGGTAGGAGTGAGCGGCGGCGGGGTAGTTTACCTGAAAGACGTGGCTAAAATCGTAGACGGACCGGATGAAGACGAAAATTCTGTCAGTATCCGCTTTACCGGCAATGATGGTAAGGCCGGGAAAGGTCCGTTCGATGCCGTGACTTTAGCGGTGTCTAAACGGAAAGGCGCCAACGCATCCTGGTTATGCAAGAAGATCATCAAACATGTAGAAGGGCTGGAGGGATCGATGATCCCGCACGGTGTATCATTTACCGTTACACGCGATTATGGCGAAACGGCCGATGAGAAATCGAATGAACTTCTATTCCACATGGCGCTCGCGGTTTTCGGCGTGAGCGTTCTTATAGCGATGGTACTTGGATGGCGGGAATCGGGAGTGGTCGCCATAGCGATACCGATGACTCTGTCTTTGACCCTTGCCTCATTTTATTTTATCGGTTTTACCCTTAACAGGATCACGCTTTTCGCGCTGATATTTTCTATAGGCATACTTGTCGACGACCCGATCGTTGATGTTGAGAATATCGTGCGCCACCTGCGCATGCCTAAAAATAAAGGACGCGCGATACTGGACGTTACCATAGAGGCGGTCAATGAGGTCAGGAGCCCCCTTATTCTGGCCACACTTACTGTAATGGCCGCAATACTGCCAATGGCATTTGTAAGAGGCCTGATGGGGCCGTATATGAGGCCGATACCAATAGGCGCGAGCACAGCCATGTTCTTTTCTATGGCAGTCGCTTTTATCGCCACCCCATGGGCCGCATACAGGATATTGGGCAGCGCTCATCTCAAAGGAAAATTAAAAGGCCACGGCGAATCCGAAGAAGAGGGGCTATTGACCCGGTTTTACCGCTGGTACATGAAACCGCTCATCTACAACGAAAGAGCGCGTACAAAATTCTTAAAAGTTCTTGGGTTGTTGCTCCTGGTATCTATTTTGCTGGTTCCTTTACGTATGGTAAAGGTCAAGATGCTTCCCTTCGATAACAAGGATGAATTCCAGGTCATTCTCAATATGCCGGAGGG
>JBAYFK010000016.1:0-14193 GCA_041667225.1 Candidatus Omnitrophota bacterium | reverse complement strand
GTCCGATATCTCGGGCAGGACATCAACGGAAGCAAATGAAGTATGCCGGCGCTTGTTCGAATCGAACGGAGATATCCTGACAAGCCTGTGTACCCCTGACTCCGATTTAAGATAACCGTAAGCATAACTGCCGGTTATCATGATGGTGACGTTCTTTATACCGGCCTCTTCACCGGAGAGCTGGTCAAGCCATGCCACCACATAACCTTTACTCTCCGCCCATCTTGCATACATACGAAGGAGCATCGCAGCCCAATCGCACGATTCGGTACCGCCGGCCCCGGCGTTTATACTCAGTATGGCGTTAGAACTGTCTGACTCTCCGCCAAGAAGACTGCGGAATTCGAGGCCGTCCACTTTACGCCTTATCCCCACAAGTTCACTCTTAAAATGCAGGAGACTTTCGTTGTCGCCAGGCTCCGCAATGCTGACTATATCTTTAATATCTTTAAGCTCAGAACCTATCTTAATGAATGGTTCTATAAGAGCCTTTATCTCTTTCAATTCTTTTATGACATCTTTGGACCTGGATTCATCTTTCCAGAAATCCTCGCGGGATATCTCTTCCTCAAGGACAACCATCCTCTTCATCTTGTTATCTACATCAAAGATAACCTCTGAGCTCTTTGAGCTTCTCTTCAGTTGCCTTCAATTCGTCGTTCAACTCCTGTATCATCTCGTCCCTCTCTTTATATCTAAAGATTATAACAGCCCTGCTATAGGCAGTCAACTCCTTCGGAAGCCAGGAGCTTCCGTTTGGCTTTAACCCCTTTTAAAAATCCGCCTATAGAGCCGTCTGACTTTATGATCCGGTGGCAGGGAACTATAACAGGATAGGGATTCTTATTCAGCGCGTTACCTACGGCCCTCGCGGCGAGCTTATGCCCTATTCTTTTAGCGACCCAGGCATATGACCGTGTTTCGCCGCGGGGTATCTTCAGGACCGCTTTGTATACATCCTTCTCGAAACGCGTAAGCTCTTTATTCTTTGAAATGAGCAATGATATTCTTCGCCGATACGGCATTCATCCCTCCGACCTTCATGAGCTCTTCCAGAGAAGCCTTCTTCACGCCTTCTATAGAACCAAAGTACATTAGGAGGGATCTCTTCCTTTTACTGCCTATGGCCGTGATATAATCCAGCTCAGACTCGCCTATCTTTTTCGATAGAAGGCTCTTATGGTAAGTTATTGCGAACCTGTGTGCTTCGTCCCGCACCCTTTCAAGAAGATGGAGCGCTTTTGATCCTTTCGGCAGTATAATAGGATCACCCTTACCCTTCATAAAAATATGCTCGAACTCCTTGGCAATGCCTATTGCCGGGATGTTCTCAAGGCCCAGTTTCTTAAGCTCGTCCAGCGCAATGTTCAGATGGCCCTTTCCTCCGTCGATAACTATAAGGTCCGGAAGAGCCTTCTTCTCTTCTACGAGACGGCGGTAGCGCCTCATCACAAGTTCCCTCATCATACTGTAGTCGTCTATGCCGGATACGCTCCTTATCCTGAATTTCCTGTATTCGCTCTTCCTGGGCCTGCCTTTATAAAAATATATC
Organism: Candidatus Omnitrophota bacterium; assembly: GCA_041667225.1. GTDB lineage: Bacteria > Omnitrophota > Gorgyraeia > 2-01-FULL-45-10 > 2-01-FULL-45-10 > JBAYFK01. The sequence continues at coordinate 12,641 of JBAYFK010000016.1, read as the reverse complement.
ATCGAGCCGACCGCTTCCTCGCCCATGATATTCGAAATGTCGAACGCCTCTATTACATCTATCTTCCCGGGCAGTTCGAGCACATTCTGAAGCTCTTCAAGCTCATTCCTGGCGCCATAGCTCACTCTCCTGGAATTTATAGAGCTGAGCGCCTCTATCCTGTCCCTTATGCGCGCGGCTTCCTCATAATCTGACCTGGCTGAAGCCTCAGCCATCTTCTTAGCAAGGAGATCAGTGAGTTCCCCTTTCCTGCCCTCGAGGAACATCTTCAGCTCGGCCACGACACTTGCATAATCTTTTTCGCTCACCTTGCTCTCGCACGGGCCGAGGCACTGTTTTATATGAAAATTGAGACACACCCCTTTAGGCATCTTAGCGCATGTCCGTAACGGGAATATCCTCTTAAGTATGGTCACGACGCTGCGCAGCAATTTCCCGCTCGTGTAAGGCCCGAAATATACCGCGCCGTCATCCTTCTTCTGGCGTGTTATGAAAAGGCGGGCGAACTTCTCGTTCGTCGTGAGCTTGAGCATGGGATAGCTCTTACCATCTTTAAGCGCAACATTATATTTAGGCGAGAACTTCTTGATAAGGCTATTCTCGTAGATCAGGGCTTCCGCTTCGGTAGATGCGTCGATGTGGGCGATATCTTCCACCTGCGAAACGAGGGACCTTATCCTTTCCGAAAGGCGGCCGTTCGGACGGAAATAACTAGACACTCTTTTTCTGAGGTTTATCGCTTTGCCGACGTAGAGCACCTCGCCTGATGCGTTCTTCATCATATATACGCCGGGAGAATTCGGAAGCGCGTTTATTTTCGCCTTTTTATCCATTCTAAGAATTCCCCTATCTCCCTGATCTTTATGATGTAGCCGGCTGCAGCAAATGTAAGAGGCCCTACCAGCATACAGATAATGAGCGAAATAATATTAAAGTCCGGCGTTGATCTCAATATAGCGATAAGGACCGCTGCCATGGCCAAACTGGCTATTAAGGCCCTCAAAAAAGAATCCACTATCTGCTTTGTCCCTATATCCCCGATCCGTTTTTCCAGCAGCACATAAAGGGAGATAAAATTGAACGTGGCCGATATTGAGGTAGCTAAAGCAAGCCCTCCCAGTTTCAGCGGCCATACGAGCGTAAGGCTGAATATGATATTTATTATGACGGCCGCAAATGCCGTTTTCACGGGCGTCATAGTATCGTGCATGGAATAGAAGCTCGATACCAGAAGTTTTACGCCGCCGTACGCAAATATCCCTATTGAATAGAAAAGAAGAGCGCTTGAAGTTATAGATGTAGAGTATGCCGTAAATTCCCCTCTTTCAAATAATATCCTTACTATGGGCTCGCCGAGGATCGCCAGCCCCACGCTTGAAGGCACCATTATAAGGAACACCACCCGCAGAGAAAAAGAGAGCGTATCTTTAAAGCGCTCCATATCGTTCATTGCAAATTCCTGGCTCATCCTGGGCAATGCCGCCTGAGCAAGCGCAAGGCCGAATATAGCGAGCGGGAACTGTATAAGCCTGTTCGCGTAATAGAGCGCTGCAACACCGCCCGCGCCGACCAGCACGGAGAACGAGGCTATGATCGTATCGACGAATATATTGATCTGGTATACAGCCGTACCCATCATCCTTGGAACGAGGAGCTTTCCTATCCTTTTTGCGGCAGGATGAATGAACCCATCCCTAAGGTTCAAGGTTATACCCTTTCGATGCATCGCTGGAATATTTAATAACAACTGGAGCGCACCGCCAACAAGCACACCGACCGCCAGGCCCATCACACCCACGCGCGGATATAGCCATACCGTAGAGGCTATCAGAGCGAGATTCATCAGGCACGGGCCGAAAGCAGGCATGGCGAAATGCTTCAGAGTATTCAAGACTCCCATGAAGTATGCTGTAAGGCCTATAAAGATGAGGTATGGGAATATGACCCTGTTGAGGCGCACAGTGAGGTCGAATTTCACGCTTTCACTTACAAAACCCGGCGCCATGAGCCGTACGATGAGAGGAGAGAATAGTATGCCTAATATGGTCAATACGGACAATACAACAAGGAATATATTAAAGATGACCCTGACGGCATGCAGGAACTCTCTATCACCCTTAAGAGACTTATATTCAGTAAGAACAGGGACTATTGCCGCATTAGTGGCCCCTTCCCCTACAAGATCCCTCAAACTATTGGGTATCCTGAACGCCACCAGGAATGCCTGCGCCTCCAGGCTCGTTCCGAAAAATAGCGCAAATATGATGTCGCGGATAAATCCCAGGACCCTGCTCAGGCCCGTGGCTATCCCTATAACACCGCCTGACTTCAATAACCCTTTTTTGCTCATCTCAAAAACCCTTGACCTTAAACTGTTTACATGGTATAATTCGTGCCTGTTATTTAAGGAACCGCAAAAGACGATAAAAGTATAATAAACCGGAGGATACAAAATTGCCACATAAAAGATCTGCTTACAAAGAATTAAGGAAAGCTAAAAACAGGCATTTCAAGAACATCTCTCTAAGTTCGGAACTCAATACGCTTACGAAGAAATTCGAAAAGCTCGTTGCCGATAAAAAATCGGCTGAAGCTAAAGAATTCCTGAAAAAGCTCATTTCGAAGATAGACAAAGCCGCTTCAAAAGGTATTCTTCACAAAAATGCCGCATCAAGAAGAGCCGGGCGCTTAACAAAGATGGTACTTTCAACCAGCAAGACATAACCTTATAATAGCGACTTCAAGCACCAAGACAGGGTTAAGGCGGGATCTTTTTATGTCCAGATCCGCTTCAAGCAGTGTGCCCAGTTTTGCCTTTAACTGGCTGTAACTGAATGCTTTGATCTGTTTTAAGAACCTGTCGCGGTCTTTACTGTGTATCCTTAAAGCCCCTATTACAGATCCGGGACTCTCGCCCTTGACTATCAGCGCTTTAGCCTTCAACATCCGGTTCAGATGCCATGACAAAAGCCCGATCACCTCGTAAGGGCGCTTCCCGAAAAGCATAAGGTCGGACACAAGTTTTATAGCCCCTGCTACATCTTTTTCGCCTATCATCCATCCAAGATCAAAAGCGGATGCCATTACGCTCTTTCCGACAAGTCCTTCAACATCGCGTATGGTGATATCTTTTCTCTTCCCCGTAAAGGTTATGAGTTTTTCAAGTTCTCCGGATATTGACAGGAGGCTCGGCCCTTGTATCTCCTTTAAGAGAAGCATGGCATCCTCGTCCATCTTCTTACCTTTGGAGGCAACGAATTTTTTTATCCATAAGGACATGTCGCGGTCCGGAAGAGACTCGAACCTCATCACCTTCACATGCTGCGAACGGACGTTGAATTCATTTATTGCTGAATCGGAGTCGGAATCTAATACGATATAGTCGGATCTGGAGGGCTTTTTTATATATTCTGCGATACGGGACCTGTCTTCGCGAGGCAGTCTTTCGGGATCCCTTACCACTACGAGTCTTTTGGTGGAAAAAAGCGGAAGTGTAGATAGGTGATCGAGTATGTCTCTTGCGCTCGATTCATCCCCGTAAAACACCTTGTAATCGAGTTCTGCAGGGGAATCGCCCGCAAGCGAGGTTTTTAGTTCATGAAGAGCATTCTCTTTGAGATACCGCTCGCCGCCGACAAACAGAAAAACCGAAGTGCTTAAATTTACCATCCTTCAATAGTTCTCTCCACAACGCGCCTGGCCAGGTCAGCAACGGCTTCCTTCATAGCGCTCGATTCGCCTCTTGCCAGGCTTCCTGTCGTCCTGTAAGTAGCCTCACCCGAGAAATAGTTCTCTTTCCACATTATACTGCCTGTCTTAGCGTTATGAAGCTGGAGATTTACAGTGATTATCAGCCTGTATTCTTCTATATTATCGTTGGTGTCATAACGCAGCGGCTCTTTCCTGAAATCTACCAGCTCTCCTTTAAGTATTAGCGAAGCGCTCTCCTTGGATCCTATCTTCAGGTTCCCGTCAAAGAGGTAGCGGTCTATTATCGCCTTTGTCACTTCGTTCTCCATGCCGGCCCTGTAACCTTTATACATCCTGGCATCGCTCTGCTCATCAGCGATGTTGATCTTATTGGAAAAACTGTCGACAAAGATCGATCGAAGCTCCGGCGCCATCATGGAATGCGTCGTATATCCGCAGCCTGAAAGAAAAAAGATACAGGTGATCAATACTGCTAAAGCCGATTTTTTGAACATATCTTTTACTCCCTGTGCCTATTTTGTGTTCTTTTCCGCCTTCCCTCTGAGCGCCTCTATCTTTTCTTTCGCTTCGGCAACAAAAGAGCTCTCGGGATATCTTTCCAAAATATCATTGTAATATACTATAGCGCTTGCATACTGCTTCTGGCTTTCATAGAATTTGGCGGTCTGGTACGATTTTTCGGCGGCTTTATCCTTAAGGCGCTGCACGGTCTTGCTGGCCTCTTTGGACAGCTCTTCATCTTTGTTCGACGCCGCGAATTCCTCGAATGCTTTTATGGCTTTGGCTGTAGGGGCTACGTCGTAATCCGGTTTCAATGACGCTTTATACGCGCAGTAAGCTAATTCATATTTGGCCTTGTCGAAGAATTCCGAATTGGCATAATCGTCAACGACCTTCTGGAACGCTTCAATGGCCTCGTCGTATCTTTCCGCCTTCTTGAGCGCATCGCCCATCCTGAACTGCGCCTCCGCGGCAAGCTTCCCGTACGGAGCATTATCCACGACCTTCTTGTATATCTCTATAGACCTGTCAGCTGATGACATTATATCCGTACCCATCAGTTTGGGGCTTGATTTCGTTATATACAAGCCAGCTATGTTAAACTGCCTCGCTATTATCTCATCTATATTATCGATGTGCGGGAAGTTGTCTATCGCCTTCTGGTAATTCTGAAAAGCTATATAATATTTGCCCAGGTTCTCATAGCACAGGCCGACATGATACTGGGCCTTAGACGCGTACTCGGAGTACTCATAATTCTTTACGAGCTTCTCAAATTCGGAAGCGGCCCTCTGATAATCACGCATATCATAAAAACTCATAGCCCAATCATATTGTTCTTTAGGGCTATCCTTGACAGCGTATTTCGGGTTCAGGAATTTTTTTGTTTGGGGGGTCCATAACCAATAGGCATGGGCAGACTCGATAAATAGAGCCGTAGAGATGATACCTGCTAATAGTATTATAATTATATGTTTTCTCATAAAAAAATTGTCACCTTATATTAAGGTGACAATTATACCATGCAAAAGGGAACAGGTCAAAAGAATATGACGATCTATAGCGGTCCTATTAGATGTGCTCCCTGATCAAACCGCCGACAAAGTTCGTGATCTGAGCTTTGTCCTCTTTGGTGATCTCAAGGAACTGGTTGCCTATTTCATAGTAATCACCGACGGGGAGCTTATGTATCCACGCGACCTTCGAGATAGCCTTTATCGGCTTCGGAGATGTAGGAAGAGATATCTCCAAAACAAGACGGCAAGCAAGCGATATGAATTCCGTCGTTTTGAATCTAACTCCGCCCTCACTTATGTCTTTGGTTAATGATCCGATAGGAGCCGTTTCGACGCGCCGAAGGTTCTTGTACTGCAGTGGTACATTAGATTCTGCCCTCTGATACCGCCTTCTATTCTCTATAAGATCGGTAATTTTGTCTGGCAATTGGCTCTCCTTATCTATAGAATTGTGTTGGTTATAATAATAAATATATTATATATTTCTTTGTACCTTCGCTAATGTATCATATAAAGCAGTGTTTGTCAAGGTAAAATATAAAAAAGCTAGTTTTTAGGTCCGAATTGCCTATTTTTCTAAAACTTTTCCCGTTAAAGCAAAGGTAACAGCGCCCGATCTTTTCGTCTCATATGCCATGGAACCGGCATTATTTATCATTTTCAAGGTGCTTTCTGCCGGCATATTGAACCTGTTAGAACTGCCTACGCTGATGACAGAAACTTTCGCAGCGACAAGAGCGAAGAATCTTTCTGCCTGTGCGGCCGGCTTTAAAGATCCCCCGTGATGCGGAACTTTAATAATGTCGGACCGCAGGAAATCGCCGTACGAGATCAGCCGCTCCATAGAAGACGGCATTATGTCACCGCAAAAAAGTACGGACGATCCCTTAAAAATTATTTTTACTGTTATAGAACTATCGTTAAGGTCTGACGAGGTATCAGGCTTATCGGGATTTAAAACGAATACTCTCGACTGCCCGAAACCTTTTATCTCATCACCCTCCCCTATCGCGATACGCCTGATATTTTTCTCTTTCAAGATCCGGATATATCTTTTAAAGATGGCGCCGGGTTTTTCCGGAGAGATGCCGTTATCCATAACGCATCCGACCTTAAAATTTTCGAGGATATATAACAGCCCTCCCATATGATCTTCGTGAAAATGCGTAACCATTACCGCGTCTATCTTATCGATACCTTTATTCCAGAGGGACGGGGCAACTACTGATACGCCCATATCCGGGCCATCCCCTGACCCGCCGACGCCCCCGTCGATGAGCATATACCTCGGCCCCGGGAATTCTACCAGAGCCGAGTCACCCTGCCCGACGTCGAAAAAGGTCACGGTTAAATTATCTTTTCCGTTATCGAGCGCGCATTGCCAGACGACCATATTCATCATGATAAGAGCTGCGGTAAAGACCGATCTTTTAGTGATCCTCACAGCGCCTATCCGCACCTCCTGCGGAATGACAAAAAGGGACAATGCCGCGTAATACGCCAGCATAAATGCGGCGGATGGAGCGGCAGTCCTGAAATAAGCCAGAGGCAACGCCGAAAGATGGTGATTAATAAAAAACATCGCGTGATCTACAGCCTGTATGGCCGCGGACAGCGGTGATAAAAGGATAGAACAGCATAAGGATGCCGCTAAAAATACGGCCGACAATATCATCACCAGGAATACTGCGGGCACGATCACGATATTCGCGATCACGGCTGACGGCGACGTGATATTAAAATAGTACGATACTATGGGCGCGACGCCTATCCACGCCGCTAAAGAGACAGATACGCTCTTGGATAAGTATAGCCTGATCCTACCGGTAAACCTTCTTTTATTAACGGCGTTGGTGCCAAGGACCTTATCTATCGCCGGCGTCAATATAACTATCGACGCGATCGACGCAAAAGAGAGCTCGAATCCGGTATCGAACAATACTCTCGGGTTTACGATCAGCATCACTATCGCCGCAATAGAAAGAGAGTTCAGCATCCCTCCTTTCCTGTTTATCAGATACCCGAACGCAAATAACGAAAATATTATCGTGGACCTTACTATAGGAGGGCTTAAGCCGGCAACGTACGAATAAAATATCAGGAACACCACCGACAGGGAGATGTTCAGTTTTTTCGGCAGCCTTAGAAGGGAAAATACAAAAAGGAATATGCACGCTATCAACCCTACATGGGTTCCGCTTACCGAAAGTATGTGTACCGTTCCGGTCTTTATGAAATCGTCGTTCAGTGACTTTTTAAGATCGCTTCTGTCGCCTATCAATATCGAGTTCAGAAAGCCATTGTCAGGGGAATGGAAATACCTGTTGATGGCATTTCTCACATAACGCCTTGCCAAAGCGGCGTGATATTTTATTGAACGGCGCCGCCCGGGCGGCAGCTTTCTTACGGAAGCGCCGTCCTTCACCTTAAGCGATATGTATATACCCTGTATCTCCATATAACGCGAATAGTCGAACAGGCCGGGATTCTTCAGTCCTTTAGGCCGTGAGGCTTCTCCTTCAAGGATCACCTCATCTGCGAAACTAAGCGCTTCTTCCCCCTTATCCGAATAAAGCCTTACTCTTACCGGGCCGACGGCATTCTGCCATTCCCCGGCTCCTTTGACCGAGTCAGCTTCAAGCGTAAAAGAGGAAGAGAATTTTCCGTAACGCGTTCTCTGCGTCACGGGATCGTCGGATATAGCGCCCTTCAAGAATATTTTCTGTCCATCCTCGGATACGATCTTTGAGATGTGATCAGGGGGCAATATGGCTTGAGCGCTGTATGAGGATACTCCTGCGAAGAATATGGCCAGATAAAGGCTTAGATGCGAAAATGTCTTATTCTTTATAAATATGAAAGCAAGGACTGCAAGAATGATACCGGGGGTCAATGAGTATAATACGGGGATGCTTACGGATCGCGACAGCCATATACCTAAGGAAAGTATTACGGCAAGATAAGCGGCGGGGCTCTTCATTCGGTAGTTATTACATCTTTTATGTTACTGTAAAGAGTCTCGCCTATCCCCTTTACGTCTTTTATCCCGTCTTTTGACCTGAACGGCCCGTTCGCGTTACGATGAGCGACGATCCGCTCGGAAAGAGAGGGGCCTATGCCTTTTAAACTCACAAGCTCTTCCGGAGAAGCGGTATTGATATTCACAACCCTATGTTGCGCAGGTTTTCTTTGGACGGTATCGAGCGAGTTCTTTTCTACGGCAAAGCTTGTTATTTCGATATTCAATGCCGGGCGGGTTTTTCGATGGATGATCACGGCAGTACCTGCTATGAGAGCAAGTATCAAAACGGATAGGATGATCCTTTCATACTTCTCGAACGAGTCAAACATCCTGGCCTTTTGGGCTGCTGGCCTTACCGGATGACTATATTGACCAGCTTATTGGGGACTATAATGAAATCCTTTATATCTTTTCCGTCTACGAAACTTTTTATTTTAACGTCGGTGAGGACGGCCTCTTTCAGTTTTTCTTCGGCGATCCCGGAAGGTACCTCTATCCTGGACCGGACCTTCCCGTTCACCTGTACCACTATTGTAAGGCTCTCTTCCACCATGGCGGACTTGTCGCAAACGGGCCACCCCGCTTTAAAGATACTGTTCTTCTTGCCCAGCCTCTGCCACATCTCCTCGCTGATATTAGGAACGAACGGCGAAAGCAGGATAACGACCGTCTGGACAGCCTCTGTCAGTATATCTTCCGAAGCCTTGTCGTCTTTGGCCGCCTGGCCCATACAATCGTATGTCTCGTTCACAAGTTCCATTATGGAGCTTATGGCGGTATTAAAATGGAACCCGCCGTCAAGATCCTCAGTGACTTTCTTTATTGTCTGGTGGGTCTTGCGTTTAAGGGCATCCCATTTTTTCGGATCCGTCTTGCCGGCTGACGGCCTGTTATCTTTATATCCCAGGACCAGCCTCCATACCCTGCCTAAGAACCTATAAGCGCCTTCGACTCCCCTATCGGACCATTCCGCATCCTTTTCCGGAGGGCCTATGAACAATGTGTAAAGCCTCACGGTATCGGCGCCGTATTTTTTTATCAGCTCATCCGGGGCTACAACGTTCCCTTTGGATTTGGACATCTTGATACCGTTCTTCGTTATCATACCTTGAGTAAAAAGATTCTTGAACGGTTCGTCAAAACCTATAGCATCTATATCTTTCAGGAACTTTGTTATGAACCTTGAGTATAGAAGATGGAGTATCGCGTGTTCCACTCCGCCTATATACTGATCGACGGGAAGCCACTTGTTCACCGTTTCTTTATCGAAGGGTTTGTCATTCAGATGCGGAGTTATGTACCGCAGATAATACCAGCTCGAATCGACAAAGGTATCCATCGTGTCGGTCTCTCTGGTAGCGGCAGCGCCGCACACAGGGCACTTCGTATTGACAAAATCCTTTGAAAGCTTGAGCGGTGATTCTCCAGTGGGGCGGAACTCTACGTCTTCGGGAAGTATGACCGGCAGGTCCTTCTCCGGCACAGGGACTATACCGCATTTGGGACAATATATTATGGGTATAGGCGCGCCCCAATATCTCTGGCGCGATATGAGCCAATCCCTCAATTTGTACTGGACAGCTCTTTTTCCCAATTTTTTTTCTTCGAAATGATCGGCTATTTTTTCCAGAGAAACATCGGAACTCAAGCCGTTGAATTGGCCCGAATTTACCATCACCCCAACGGCCTCATACGACGTCTTCATTGCGCCGGCATCAAGCGGATCTTTAGGATCGTCTATGACTACGCGTATCGGGAGATCGTATTTTTTGGCGAACTCGAAATCCCTCTGGTCATGGGCGGGCACGGCCATTATCGCGCCCGTCCCGTATTCCATGAGGATATAATTAGCTATCCATACAGGTATCTTCTCATTATTGACCGGGTTTATTACATACCTACCGGTGAAGATGCCCTCTTTTTCTACATCCGTCGCAGACCGCTCTATCTTCGATTCATCGCGCATCTTCTGCACGCATTTCAGCAATGCCGCCTCATCCTTAGAGCCCTTGATCAGTTTCGGCACCAGCGGATGTTCGGGGGCAAGCGCCAAGAATGTAGCGCCGTAGATCGTATCTATCCTGGTAGTAAAACATTTAAGGATATCTTCTGAGCCTTCTATCTTGAAATCTATCTCTACGCCGTCCGACCGGCCGATCCAGTTCTTCTGCATTATCTTGACGCGCTCCGGCCATTCGGTCAATTTGTCGAGATCCTTCAAAAGCCTATCCGCATAATTTGTTATCCTGAAGAACCACTGCTCCAGGTCCTTCTGGTTCACTTCCGTCGAACATCTTTCGCATTTTCCTTCGACCACCTGTTCGTTCGCGAGCACCGTCTTGCATGACGGGCACCAGTTCACAAAGGCTTTCTTCTTATATGCCAATCCTTTTTCATAAAGTTTAACGAATATCCATTGCGTCCATTTATAATAATCGGGAAGGCAGGATATGACCTCCTTATCCCAGTCGTACCCCACGCCCCAGTCGGCGAACTGCGATTTCATCTTCTTTATATTATTAAGCGTCGACGTCTTAGGAGGTATGCCTCCTTTTATCGCGGCGTTCTCTGCGGGCAAGCCGAACGCGTCAAAACCCATGGGCGAGAGCACTTTAAAACCGCGCATCATCTTATAGCGCGCCACTACATCGCCTATAATGTAATTCCTGCCGTGGCCCACATGCAGGGCTGCGGACGGATACGGGAACATCATAAGGCAGTAGTATTTATTCCTTGCATCGGCGGTATCAACGCTCGTCAGTCTTATATCCTGCCAGAACTTCTGCCATTTCGGCTCTATATCATCGTATGGAAATAACCTGGTATCTTCTATTATCATTTTTTCTTTGATATCCTTTTTGCAGTAGCCATGTTCATTTTGTCATCCTTATCCGTATTCTTAGGCGTCTCCATGATGAAAGCGGCCGATTTCAGCTTTGGGTGGTTGATCACTCTCGAGAGCGCTTCCAGGCCTATTTTGCCTTTACCGATATGTTCATGCCTGTCTACCCTCGATCCGAGCGGCGATAGGGAATCATTGAAATGGACCACTTTTATCCGGCCGAGGCCTACCGTCTTATCGAACTCGGCCAGCGTCTTTTCCAGCCCCGCCTTCGATTTTATGTCGTACCCGGCTGCAAAAGTGTGCGCCGTATCAAGACAGACGCCGATGTTCGAGGAGTCTTTAATTCCTTCGATAATGCGCTGAATATGGCTGAACTTGTATCCTATCGAATCGCCGGAACCCGCAGTGTTCTCCAGAAGGATGCTGACCTTTGGTTTCGCGTCTCTTATGATCCTATCGAGCGCCGAAGCGAACCTCTTTATGCCGTTATCCTCGCCGCTGCCGGTATGGCTTCCGAGGTGCGTTACGAAATATTCGGCGCCTATCGCATCGGCTCTCTTCACATCGTCTATATACGCATCGATAGATCTTTTATAAAGTCCATCGTCGGGAGTAGAGAGATTTATTATGTAGGGTATATGGACGACAACCGGGTTTATATCGTATTCGGCTTTTAGCCTTTTAAATTCTTTTACATCAGCGGCGTCGAGCTTCGGGACCAGCCATCCTCTCGGATTACGGCTGAATATCTGCATGGTGTTCGCGCCGAGCGCCTTTGCCCTCTCGAGCGACTCATATATCCTGCCCGCTATCGAAACGTGTAAGCCGATGCGCATAGTTTTTTTGCTTCGCAAAGTTAAGGTATTTCGGCAGCTAAAATGCTCGCTATTCGCTCGCATTTTTTAACGCTGCCTCAATATCAATCTTGCTTCGCAAGATTGGTGCCGAAGGTGGGAGTCGAACCCACACAAGCTTACGCTTAATGGTTTTTGAGACCATCGTGTATGCCATTCCACCACTTCGGCGAAAATTTTTTCAAAATTTTCGTCCCGAGCCACTGAAGTTTGCTGAGGGTGGCGAGGGACTAATAATATCGTTAAAAAAAATCCCTCGGCTCGTGAACACTTATAGTTACTCGAGAGAGGTTCTGACTATTTGATCAGTCCCTCGTCGCCTGAGTAACACTACAGCTCCTCGGGACAGTTTTCCCTGAGTTAGACTGCAGGAAAACTGGTGGAGCTGACGAGAATCGAACTCGTGACCTCACAATGCCATTGTGATGTGATCCCTCTTCACCACAGCCCCATGTAACTGCTGAATTTAGCCTTTTATTATATCAATAGGCATATTAAATGTCAACGTCGCCCTGCCCTTTGTGCCCCTCAAATTTTCTACAGGTCATTGCTCATTCTCAATGGGCTTGTATTTAAAGATTTCGTTCGCGTCATGAATTATTTTCGGCGTGTGCTTCGGTTTACGTTTCGCTCATTTGCAAAAAGTCCATCTGACGTAGTCAATAGTACGGATTTTTGCATTCGCTCAACGT